>JBEAUN010000115.1:0-8392 GCA_041161415.1 Pseudomonadota bacterium
ATTATTATCAGGGCGAGCAGCCACCCCACGGCGCGATCTGGCTGACTTATTACCCTAATGTCATGGTGGAGTGGTATCCCCATGTGCTGGTGGTGTCCTCGCTGATTCCGCAGGCGGTGGACAAGACGCTCAATGTGGTCGAGTTTTACTACCCGGAAGAAATCGCGCTCTTCGAGCCGGAATTCATCGAAGCCGAGCAGGCGGCCTATATGGAAACTGCGATTGAGGATGATGAAATTGCCGAACGCATGGACCGCGGCCGCCGCGCCCTGGCCAAAGAAGGCTTGAGCGATGTGGGCCCATATCAGTCGCCGATGGAAGATGGCATGAAGCATTTCCATGAGTTTTATCGGCGGGCGATGGGGGCGCATTTGAGCCCTTATTTGGTGCGCGGGTATTGAAGACGCAGCCCCCCCTGACACGGCTCGCGCCGGGCAGGGGTTTGCAGCTTTCGCCGGCAAACACCGCAGATTGCCTTCTCTGTGAAGCCGTCTTATTGATGGTGCGCCGCGGCGCTGCGTATAGTGTGAAAGTATCCCCCAACAGGAGATCACCATGATCACGATTGATCATTCCGACGGCTTGGTTAGCGTGGCTGTGCTGGGTGAATTCACGCTGGCGGATTTTCGTGAGTTCGAGGAGATCGTCAATTACAAGATCAAATTCCAAGGCTTGGTTAATGTGCTGTTCGATCTGCGGCAGATGGCTGGCTTTACGATTGATGTGGCCTGGGAAGAGATCAAATTTTCTCGCCAGCATGCGCAGGATTTTGGGCGGATTGCAGTGCTCACGGAGAGCCAGTGGGTGGCTTGGAGCGCTTGGTTGTCGCAGCTTTTTGTCGAGGCGGAAACCGAGGTGTTTGAATCTGAGACCGATGCCCGGGCCTGGTTGGCCGAGGCGGGTGAGTAAGGGGCGCCCGCATGGCGGTTTATGAGACACTGATTTCAGCCAGCCATCTGCAGGCGGTGCTGCAATCGCGCGGCGCAGGTGCGGTGGTGATCATCGATTGTCGGCATGATCTGGCCAATCCGGCGTTTGGTGAGAAAGCCTATGCCGCGGGTCATCTGCCCGGGGCTTTTTTTCTGCATCTTGATCGAGATTTATCCGGCCCGCTCACCGGCACGAATGGCCGCCATCCGCTGCCCGATGCGCAGAGCCTTGGCCACAAGCTGGGCGAGATTGGTGTGGGCGAAGACACCCAAGTGGTGGCGTATGACGATGCCGGTGGCATGTTTGCGGCGCGCCTGTGGTGGCTGATGCGCTGGCTTGGGCATCGCGCGGTGGCGGTGCTCGATGGCGGCTTGCAGGCCTGGGGGCGCGCCGGCGGTGCGCTGACCACGGCGCGGCCGGTGAGTGCGCCGTGTGTGTTTCCAATCAAACCGGGCGAGCCGTGGGTGGAGGCTTCTGGTATCGAAGCCAACCTTATCAGCGGCGGGGCGCTTTTGATCGACGCCCGCAGCCCCGATCGTTTTGCGGGGGAGAACGAAACCCTGGACCCAGTGGCCGGTCACATCCCCGGCGCGCGCAATCGTTTTTTTCGGCAAAACCTTGAGCGTGATGGCACCTTCAAGCCGTCGGCGGTGTTGCGCGCGGAGTTTCTGGCGGTCTTGCAAGATCGCCACGCAGCCGAGGTGATTCATCAATGCGGCTCGGGGGTGACGGCTTGCCACAATCTTTTGGCCATGGAAGTGGCCGGGCTGGGGGGCTCGCGGCTTTATCCGGGGTCGTGGAGCGAGTGGTGTGCGAATCCGGCGCGGCCGGTAGCCCGCGGCGCTTAAACCTGTACCCCGTGGCGGGACAGCGCCCACTCAACATGCTCGCGCACCAGCGCGGACGGGTGCTGCTGGCGCGATTGCAAGGCCGCGATCACTGCCCCGCTGGTGGGCGCATTGCCTAGGCCCACCGCCAGATTCCTCAGCCAGCGCTCATGCCCGATGCGGTAAATCGCGCTGCCTGCCAGACGGCTTTGAAAGGTGGCTTCATCCCAAGCGGAAAGCGCGACCAGGCTGGCCTGATCCAGCCCGGCGCGAATAGCGAAATCAGGCTCATCGGTGATCTTCGCATAGCGATTCCACGGGCAGAAAATCTGGCAGTCATCGCAGCCATAGACCCGGTTGCCGATCAGCGGGCGATATTCGATTGGAATAGCGCCCTTCAATTCAATCGTGAGATAAGAAATGCAGCGCCTCGCATCCAGCTGATAGGGCGCGATGATGGCCTGGGTGGGGCAAACGTCGATACATTTTTGACAGGTGCCGCAATGATCGCGGGTGGGGGCATCGACTGGCAGAGGTAAATCGGTGTAGATTTCGCCCAGAAAAAAATACGAGCCGGCATCGCGATTGAGGAGCAGGGTGTGTTTGCCCCGCCAGCCCAGGCCCGATTGTCTGGCGAGCTCCACTTCCATCACGGGTGCGGAATCAGTGAAGACACGATACGCGCCGCCGCTGATTTCATGTTCGATGCGTTGGGCGAGTTTTTGCAGCCGGGCGCGCAGCACTTTGTGATAATCGCGGCCCAGGGCGTAACGGGCGATATAGGCCTTGTCACCTTGGGTAAGCGCCTCGGGCGAAGTGGGCGCGGCGAGGTAATTCATGCGCGCAGTGATCACCCGCACTGTGCCGGGCACGAGTTCGGCCGGTCGGGCGCGGGTGGTGCCGTGGCGTGCCATATAATCCATCTCGCCGTGGAAGCCCTTTTGCAGCCAGGCTGTGAGCTGCGTTTCTGCGTGCGAGAGATCAATGTCGGCGATGCCAATGGCATCGAAACCCAATTCCTTGCCCCAGCTTTTGATGCATAGGGCGAGGTGATGCCAGTCCGGGGAGGTGGTGTGGTGGTTCATGGCCGTGATGATAACGAGCCTTTGCTTGAATTGGGGCTGCCTGATGAAGCGGCCACGCTGGCGCTTGGCGCGGCGCTGGGCGGCGCGGTGGTGGCTGGGCTTTTTATCTATCTCGAGGGCGATCTGGGCGCAGGCAAAACCACGCTGGTGCGGGGCATGCTGCGCGGTTGCGGCTATGACGGAAAAGTTAAAAGCCCGACCTACACGATTGTTGAACTTTATCCGATATTGCCCTTAAACTTTTACCACTTTGATTTTTATCGACTCAATCAGCCGGAAGAGGTTCTCGATGCAGGATTGGACGAATGCTTTCGCGGGGATGCGGTGTGTCTCTTCGAGTGGCCGGACAAAGCCTTGCCGCATATTCCGGCGGCTGATCTTGTCATCGAGCTGGCACTGGCCCCGGTGGGCCGCTGTGCCCGGGTGCGCGCGATTGGGGCGAGAGGCGAAGTATGTCTGAAGAATTTGATCACGAATTTACCCGCTGGGCTCGTGCCCAATCGCGCCGCCGGTTCCTGACTGGGGCGGGCGCGGCGCTTGTGTTATCCGCTAGCGGGGTGGCGCGTGCGGTGCCGCCCAGTATTGCCGCGGTGCGCGTGTGGCCTTCGAAGGATTACACCCGCGTGACGCTGGAGTCGCCTTCGCCGCTTAAATTCAATTGCACTGCGCTTAAAAATCCGGAACGACTGGTCGTCGATCTGGAAGGCATCGAATTCAATGCCGTGCTGCAAACCTTGTCGGGCAAGGTGGGCGAGGCAGATCCTTACATCAAGCTCATCCGCGCGGGGCGCAATAAACCTGGTTTGGTGCGGCTGGTGATCGAGCTCAAGCGGGAAAGCCACCCGCAGGTTTTCACACTCGCGCCAGTGGGTGAATATGGCCATCGGCTGGTGGTGGATGTCTATCCCAGCGAGCCACCGGATCCGCTGTTGGCCTTGGTTGAAAAAAACCAGGATGAGGCGCGCAGCGCCCCCAAGCCTGAGGCCAAGGCTGCCTCTGAAACGCAGACTCGTGCCAGCGAGGCAACTCGTGCTACTGAGCCTGAAAAGGCGAAGCCCGGCAACAAGGATTCGCTGCGCCTCATTACCGTGGTGCTCGATCCGGGCCACGGCGGCGAAGATCCCGGTGCTGTGGGGCGCGGTGGGAGTTACGAGAAGAATGTGACCCTGGAAGTTGCCAAGCGCCTCAAGGAAAAAATCGAGGCGCAGCCCAATCTTCGGGTGGTGTTGACGCGCGATGCGGATTTCTTTGTGCCGCTCCATTATCGGGTGCTCAAAGCGCGTCGGGTTCAGGCGGATTTATTCGTCTCGATTCATGCCGATGCTTTCATCAAGCCGACAGCGCGCGGCAGCTCGGTGTTTGCTTTGTCCGAGGGTGGGGCAAGTAGTGTGGCGGCGAAATGGCTCGCGCAGCGGGAAAACGCGGCTGACACCATCGGCGGGATTAATGTCGACACCAAAGACCCGATGCTCGCCAAGACGCTGCTGGATTTTGTCGCAGACCGCGACGATCAATGATTCGTTGAAGCTGGGTAAATCGGTGTTGAAGGAATTGGGGCAGGTCAACACGCTCCATAAATCCAGCGTGGAGCAGGCGGGCTTTGCGGTGCTCAAGGCCCCGGATATCCCGTCGATCCTGGTCGAGACGGCGTTCATCAGTAACCCCGAAGAAGAGCGTCGCTTGAATGATGATGCCTACCAGGACCGCATCGCGGAGGCGATCATGCGTGGGGTGCAGGGGTATCTCTCCAAGAATCCGCCGCTTTCCAAAAACCGGCTCGCGCGATCGGGCTGATTTTGCTTGGGTGTGTGGCATGGTGCGCGGCGTTTTTGTGTTCGCGCCCTTAGCCTTTTGTGATCTTTCCACAAGATTGCGAGGCGGCCATGCGACTGCAAGAAAAAAATATCATCATCACCGGTGCGGCCAGCGGCATTGGGCTGGCGGCTGTGCAGCGTTGTCTGGAAGAGGGCGCCCGCGTGATGATGGCGGATCTGCCCACATCTGCCGGCCGGCATCATGCAGAAGCGCTCTCTGTGCAGTACCCAGGGCGGTGTTTTTTTACCGCGACGGATGTGGCCTCGACTGATCAAGTGAATGCGCTGATTGCCGCCTCTGTGGCGCAGTTGGGGCGTGTGGATGGCGTGTTCAATAACGCCGGGATCGCGGATATTCACGAGGCGGATACCTATAGCGACGAAGCCTTCCTGCGTGTGCTGGATGTGGATTTGGTGGGCGTGTTCCGCGTGGCGCGTGCGGCGCTACATCAGATGTATGCCCAAGGCACGGGTGGCTCGATTGTGAATGTTTCATCCATCCTCGGTGTGATGGGGCAAAGCCACACGGCGGCGTATTCGGCGGCCAAGGCGGGGGTGGTGAATTTGACGCACACGCTGGCAATCGAGGCGGCCAGCCACGGGGTGCGGGTGAATGCGATTTGCCCGGGGTATATCGAAACACCGATGCTGAAAATTCTCGATGACGACATGCGCGCCGCGGCAGTGAAGCTGCATCCTTTAGGCCGCTTTGGACAGCCGCGTGAGATTGCGGACCCGACGGTGTTTTTGTTGAGTGATGAGGCGAGTTTTATTACCGGTGCGCATCTCTTGGTGGATGGGGGTTTCACCGCTGGGCGGGGGTGAGCGCCGGGTGCGGGCCGTTTGTTTTTGATTCGGCGTGGTTTTTAGTGTTCGGGTTGGCGCAGTCGGCCCTTTTCAATCCCATTTTCAAACGTCATAATCCAGAGACCCTCTTAGCGTCGGGGAGTGGTTCATGGATCACACGAGGCTTGTCTCCCACCGTGAAACGGTATCGTTTCTCGAGTGTGTCAGCGTCTTCTCCGAGATCCCCGAGGAGGATGTTGAATTCCTCGCTGGGTTGAGCGGCCGGGTGCATATGCCCGCGGGGGAGGCCTTGTTTGAAGAAGGCGACCCGGGAGACGCGGTGTTTGTCATCCGGCGCGGCAAAGTGGATGTGTTCACCCATTTGCCCAATGGCGATGAGCTGGTACTCGCGCAGCTTGGGGATCATGAGCTGATCGGCGAGCATTATCTCTTCGATGCCGCTGGCGGCAGGCGCAGCGCGAGTGTGCGCGCGGTTCAACCCACCGATCTGATTCGCATCAGCCACGACACCTTCGATCGGCTGATGAAGCGCAACCCGGCGATTGCCAAGCAGCTGGCCTGGCGACGCATGCATCGTGAGCAGCAAAACCTCACCCGCCGTTCGGAGCTTTATCGAATTATCTGCAATGTCCCCGCTCAAACGCCGACAGTGCGTGTGTCATTCAGCCCGGGCGAAGTGGTCTTTCACGAGGGCGACCCGGCCGATGGGGTGTATCTCGTGACCCGCGGCGTGGCGCAGGTGTATCGCGAAAGTGCGCCGGATGTGGTGCTCTCAGAAGTGGCGGTGGGGCAGTGCTTTGGGGAGCGGGCGGTGTTGTCCGATACGCCGCGCTCGGCCAGCGTGCGCGCCAAGGGCGAGCTAGATTTGCTGCGCATCCCCAAAGAAAATTTCGTGCGCTTGCATGAGCAATCGGCGGATTTGCAGGATGTGGTGTGCGGGCTGGAGTTTTCTTATCAGCTGCCCAGCCGCGGCTTGGCGCTGCAATATACCTCGCGCCAGGAGAATGAAGATTCCATCGAGCGGCTTTATCGCTTGCCTGATCAGCGGGAGTTTTTGTCGTCTTTTTTGGTGCGCCGAAAGGTGTTCCGCATGGAGCGCTTGGGGCTCGTGCGCGGGCCGCATCACATTGAGCACAGTTGGCAAGATGAGGCCGCCGGGCTGCTGCGCACTTTAAGAGTGGGCCCCTTGGGCGATATCGTCGGGGTGGTGGTGGGTGGTGGGTGGATGCAATTGCCGCAGGTCATCGAAGCGGCGCTCGATGCCACGCCGCTCAACGATCGTATGCTGTCGATCTTCAAGCAGACTGGCAATCTGCCGCTTGAGGTGTTCAATGATCTCGACATCAGCGAGCCGGATGCGATCGCCTGCTTTTGTCTGAACATCCCCACCGCGCGGCTCGGAGAGCTGATCAAGGCGGGCTATTCGAGCTTCGAGGCGCTTCGAAAAACCACTGGCTGCGGCTCGGTGTGCGGCGGGTGTGAAGCGGCGATCTGCGATTTATTGAAGCCGCCGGAATGGATTCCTGTGGCGGCGAGCTCGGCGGTGATGAGCGATCGGCTGCGCAGTTTCAAGCTGGTGCCCGCGCGTCGATATCCCGAGTGGCAGGCCGGGCAGCACATCATGGTGGAAGGCCGCATTCACGGCACCTGGGTGCGCCGGCCTTATCTGATCAGCGCACCGGCTGCTGCGGGGTCCATGCCGGAGATCATCGCGCTGCGCGAGCCCGGTGGGCATTTCACGCCCTGGCTTTTCGATGGGCCGGTGGCGGAGAAGCAGCTACGCATCTCCTTGCCCAGGGGCAATGTGAGCTGGGATGCGCCGGAGGGGAAGACGGTGTGCATGGTGCATGACCTTGGCATCATCATGGCGCTGTCGATTGTGCGCACGGCGATTGCGTGCGGCACGACCCAGCCGATTCATGTGGTGTGCTTTGTGTCCGATGGTCTTTTTGCGCCGCTGCTGCGCAGCCTCAAGGACGCGGGTAGCGGCTATGGGCATATTACGGTGGAGGCGGTCGATTGGCCGCTTAAATCTGCGGTGAAAAAATCGCTGTTGCCCAAGTTACAAAGCCGCTTTGAGGGCGCGACGTATGTCTTGTGCGGCTTTGGCGAGCATTTGGAGAGGCTGCGAAAGCTGGTGGCGCAGATGGGGGTGAGCGCCGAGCGCGTGCATGCTGAAGTGTTGTTTCATGCAATATCGAAGTCCTCTCCCACCGGCCAGCTGTTGGGCAAGCTCAAGCGGCTGGGTTGGGTGGGTGTCGCAATCGCCGCGTTGGCGGCGGCGGGGTTGCTGCTCTTTTCGCGCTCGGTGGGAGGGTGGCTGGGCGGCTAGCGTCAGTCGTGCGGCACGGTGTCGATGAATGAGGCTCGCTCGGAGAGCCGCTCCAATAGCGCTGCCAGATTGGGGTGTGCCGCTTGCCAATCCAGCTGCGGCAGGCGAAAGCGAATGAAGCCCAATGTGGCGCCCACCGCGATATCGGCAAGTGTGATGGATTGCTTCGCGCAAAAGCTGCGATTGCCAAGCTCGGATGACATTGCTGCCAAGGCGGCTTCGAGTTTGGTTTGCTGACGGCTGATCCAGGCAGCGCTGCGCTCGTTTTCCACGCGGCGATTTTCAATCACGATCGCAGCTGCGGCATCGGCCGCGCCATCGGCCAGCGCCTCCCAGCGCTTGATGGCGATGCGCTCTTGTGGGGTGTCGCCATAGAGCGGAGGGGTGGGCTGCAGGAAATCGAGATACTCCACGATCACGCGTGAATCAAACAAAGTGCTGCCGTCGTCTTGCACCAGCACCGGCACCTTGCCCAAGGGGTTGAAGGCCGGTACGCGGGTTTGCGGCGACCAGGGCAGATCCAGCTCGAAGCTCGCGGGGATGTTTTTTTCAGCCAACACGATGCGCACTTTGCGGGTGTAAGGGCTGGTGTAAGAG
>JBEAUN010000134.1:0-5101 GCA_041161415.1 Pseudomonadota bacterium
GACATAGCGATTCTCCACCAGATCAAGCCGCCCGATGCCATGCTTGCCGCCCAGCTCATTGAGCTTGGTGAGCACCGCCGCGGGGCTCAAACGATTGCCATTGATGGCGACGATATCGCCCTTGGCGAATTCGAGGTCGATATATTCCGCGGCATCCGGTGCGGCTTCGGGCGAGACTGTCCAGCGCCACATGGATTCTTCGGCTTCGGCGGCCGGGTCTTCGAGGTGGCGGCCTTCAAAGGAGATATGCAGCAGATTGGCGTCCATCGAATAGGGGCTGCCGCCTTGCTTGTGTTTCATCTCGATCGGGATGCCGTGTTTTTCGGCGTAGGCCAAGAGCTTTTCGCGGGACAGCAAATCCCATTCGCGCCAGGGGGCGATCACCTTGATGTTGGGTTCCAGCGCGTAGTAGCCGAGCTCAAAGCGCACTTGGTCATTGCCCTTGCCGGTGGCGCCGTGGGAGACGGCATCGGCGCCGGTTTGGCGGGCGATGTCGATTTGGCGCTTGGCGATCAAAGGGCGCGCAATCGAGGTGCCCAGCAGATATTCGCCTTCGTAAATGGTGTTGGCGCGGAACATCGGAAAGACGAAATCGCGGACGAATTCTTCGCGCAGGTCGTCGATGAAAATGTTCTCGGGCTTGATGCCGAAGGCCAGCGCCTTGGCGCGCGCGGGCTCCAACTCTTCGCCTTGGCCCAGGTCGGCGGTGAAGGTGACGACTTCACATTGATAGGTGTCTTGCAGCCATTTGAGGATCACGGAGGTATCCAGACCCCCCGAGTAAGCCAGCACTGCTTTTTTCACGTCGCTCATTTTTCAGTTTCCGCAATTCGGGATCACACACGACCCAACAGTAAAAATTCCATCAACGCCTTTTGCGTATGCAGGCGGTTTTCGGCTTCGTCCCACACCACGCTGTGCGGGCCATCGATCACATCGGCGGCGACTTCCTCGCCACGGTGGGCGGGCAGGCAGTGCATGAACAGCGCATCGGGACGGGCGACCTTCATCATGTCGGCATCCACCTGCCAGTCGGCAAAATCGCGCAGGCGCTCTTCGTTTTCGGCCTCAAAGCCCATGGACGTCCACACATCGGTGGTCACCAGATCAGCGCCGCGCGCGGCTTCCATCGGGTCGGTGAATTCTTCGAAATTATCGGTGCCGTAAAGCCCGGCGCGCTCGGGCTCGACTTCATAGCCGGGCGGGGTGGAGACATGCACATTGAAGCCCAGCACTTCCGCGGCTTGCAGCCAGGTGTTGCAGACGTTGTTGGAGTCGCCAATCCAGGCCACGGTTTTGCCTTCGATCGGGCCGCGGTGCTCAATAAAAGTGAAGATATCGGCCAAAATCTGGCAGGGGTGATATTCGTTGGTCAGCCCATTGATCACCGGCACGCGGGAATGGGCGGCGAAGCGCTCGATGATGTCCTGCTCGAAGGTGCGGATCATCACAATGTCGCACATGCGGGAAATCACTTGCGCGGCATCTTCCACCGGCTCGCCGCGGCCGAGCTGGGAATCACGCGTGTTGAGATAAATCGCCGAGCCGCCCAGCTGGTGCATGCCGGCCTCGAAGGACAGCCGAGTGCGGGTGCTTTGCTTTTCGAAAATCATCACCAGCGTGCGGTCGATCAGCGGCCAGTATTGCTGGTAGGCCTTGAATTGCTGCTTGATGATACGGGTGCGCTCGAAGACATAAAGAATCTCCTCGCGGCTCAGATCCTTGAACTGCAGAAAATGTCTGGGCGGGTTCATAATCTTGTGGCGCTCAAGCGCTCAGGCGCTCAGGAATTGACGAATCAGCGTGTTGAGTTTCGCGATGAGCTCACTGACATCCGCTTGGGTAAAGGTGAGCGGCGGCAGCAGACGAATCACCTTGTCGGCGGTGACGTTGATCAAGAGCCCTGCCTCCAGCGCGTGCTGCACCAAATCGCCGCAGGCGCGATCGAGCTCAACGCCGATCATCAAGCCATTGCCACGCACATCGACCACCTGCGGCACATCCTTGAGCGCAGCGGTGAGCCCTGCGCGGATGGCCTCCCCCATCGCTGCGGCATGCGCCATCAGGCCGTCACGTTCGATCACATCGAGCGTGGTGAGCGCGGCCGCACAGGCCAGCGGATTGCCACCAAAAGTCGAGCCATGATTGCCTGGGCCAAACACGCCCGCACCGCGGCCCGCGGCCAGACACGCGCCAATCGGCACGCCTGAGCCCAAGCCCTTGGCCAGTGTCATCACATCGGGTTTCACGCCGGCGTGTTGGTGGGCGAACCACTTGCCCGTGCGGCCCACGCCGCATTGCACTTCGTCGAACATCAGCAGCCACTCGCGCTCATCGCACAGCGCGCGAACTTGCTGCAAAAATGCCGAGTGCGCGACATGAATGCCGCCCTCGCCCTGAATCGGCTCAAGCAACACGGCGACCACCGATTCATTGTGCGCGGCCACCGCCTTGATGGCGTCAATATCATCGAACGGCACGCGAATAAAACCACTCACCAGCGGCTCGAAACCGGCCTGCACCTTGCGGTTTCCGGTGGCCGAGAGCGTGGCCAGGGTGCGGCCGTGGAAGGATTTTTCCATCACGATGATGGCGGGGCTTTCCACGCCGCGCTTGTGGCCGTAATACCGTGCGAGCTTGATGGCGGCTTCATTGGCTTCGCAGCCGGAATTGCAGAAGAACACCTCGTCCATCTGGCTGGCTGCGGCCAGGCGGTCTGACAAGGCTTCCTGCTCGGGGATGCGGTAAAGATTGGAGGTGTGAATCACGCGCGCGGCCTGCTCGGCAATGGCGCGGGCGAGATCAGGGTGACCATGACCCAGCGTGGACACCGCGATGCCAGAGAGCGCATCGAGATAGGCTTTGCCGGCCGCATCGAACAAGCGACAGCCCTCACCGTGAGTGAAAGCGACATCCTTGCGGTTGTAGGTGTTCATCAGGTGAGACATGGCAGGTTTCTTTGCGGTGGTGACGATAAAAAACGCGGCGCGAAAAACGCTGTCAGACAGTGCTGTCGATCAAAAGCAAAAACGGCAGCCCGCGGGCTGCCGTCATCACGCGCGGAGCGCGGCCAGATCGACGCAGAGTCGAGCGCGATTACATCGCCTTGATGGCGGCGGAAAGGCGGCTCTTGTCGCGTGCGGCTTTGTTCTTGTGGAAAATACCTTTGTCAGCGATCGAGTCGATCACTGTTTGGGCGCGCTTGAAAATTTCTTGCGCTGCGCCCTTGTCGCCGGCTTCAACAGCCTTGCGAACGGATTTGATTGCAGTGCGCGCCTTGGAGCGCAGGCTGCCGTTGTGGTCACGCGCGGCGATCGCTTGACGCGCGCGCTTGCGAGCTTGAGCCGTGTTGGCCATGTGAGTTCTTCCGGTGTGCGAAAAGCGGCGGATGATAAAGGGTTTCTCCCGGCCGCGCAAGGTTTTTATGGCCCTTTTTTTGGCAGCCGTCCCTCGGTATTTCCCCTAAAGGGCGGCGCTCAAAACCTCAAAGATCGAACACCTGCCCCGCCTCGAGGACGCCCGGCTCATGTTTTTGGGCGGCACGTTCGATCTGCGTCATGGTGCGCACCGCAAAACCGGGCTTGAGGTGTGTGATGAAGACCTGCGGATTGCCCTCAAGCAAATCCAGGTCTTGCGCCAACAGCGACGGATAATAATGCTTTGAGGCCTGGGCGATATGGGATGCTTCATCCGGAAAGGCCGTCTCGATCACCACCACCTTGAGATTGGCGATTTCATTCAGCCGCGCCCACAGCGCCGGGCAATCTGCCGTATCCCCAGAAAAAGCCCAAGCGCCGTGCCCGCCCTCAACGCAATAGCCCACCGTGGGCACCACATGATTAGCCGGCAGCGTGCTGATGGTGCGCCCGGCAATCTCGATGGATTCACCCATCGCGATGGGCCGATAACACATGAACGGCGCGTTTTGGGTGGGAATCCGCGTGAAATCGGGCCAGATTACCCAGTTGAAAATATGCGCCTTGAGCGCGTCGATCGTCTCGGGCAGCGCAATCACAGCGAGCGGGCCGTCTCGCCGATCACCAACGGTATCCACCATGAGCGGCAGCGCGGCAAGGTGATCAAGGTGCGAGTGGGTGAGGAACACATAACGGATTGCGGCCAGCTCTTCGAGGGTGAGGTCCCCCACGCCGGTGCCGGCATCGATCAGGATGTCGTGATCGACCAGGAATGATGTCGTGCGATTAGGCGCCCCGCCCAAGCCGCCGCTGCACCCTAGAACCCTCACCTTCATGTGCGCCCCTTTTTTGTTGTCGCATGAAGCCTTGAGAAACAGCCCGGCACTCTAGCATTCCAGGTGCATAAATGGGGTGAAAAAAAGTCATGCGCCCCAATCGAGCGACTGCCCGCAACCAGCCTCGATGGCGCGTTTGAGCACACGGCTCGCGAGCGCCAAATCTTGCAGGGCTAAGCCTTGGGATTCGAAAAGCGTGATCTGATTCGAATATAGCCGGCCGGGGCGCTGGCCTGCGATCAGCTCGCCAAGCTCGACCCATTGCCGCGGGTGGGTGCGGCCTTTTTCAAGCAAGGGCAGCAGGTCGCCGCATTCCTTGAGCGCGGTTTCGCGGGTGTCGGTGCAGATCACTTCGGCACGCAGGAGGGTGGCTTCATCCAGCTCGCGGCGGATGAGGGCATTGCCGCCCGCGGCATTGATGTGCGTGCCGGGGGCCAGCCAAGCCGCCTCCAGCACCGGGGTGGATGAGGTGGTGATGGTGCTCACTACATCTGCCCCCGCCACAGCGTGCTCGGCGCTGTCGGCTGCCACCACCGGCCGATTCAGCCGATCTGACATCTCACCGCAAAATTTCAACAACACCTCGCGACGACGGGCGAAAACGCGCACTTCTTCAATCTGCCGCACGCTGCATACCGCCTCGATCTGGCTTTGCGCCTGCCAGCCGGCACCGATCACACCCAGCACTTTGGCCTCGGGCCGGGCGAGATAGCGTGTGGCCAAGCCCGATGCGGCACCGGTGCGCATCATGCCAAGCCAATTCGCTTCGATGATGGCGAGCGGCGCACCGCTGGCCGCATCAAAAAGATGCACATAAAAACGGTTACCACTGCGATTGGAGGTGTAGGC
>JBEAUN010000138.1:0-9812 GCA_041161415.1 Pseudomonadota bacterium
CCACTGAATACGGCCCATAGCGCTCGGTTTCCGAGCGCAGGGTGCGGATATGCTGCGAGTGGCAGCCCAGGCAGCCTTCGCGCTGATAAATATCACGCCCGGCAAGCTGCAAGGCCGGCAGCGGCTT
Source organism: Pseudomonadota bacterium (assembly GCA_041161415.1). GTDB lineage: Bacteria > Pseudomonadota > Gammaproteobacteria > Burkholderiales > Rhodocyclaceae > JBEAUN01. The sequence goes on from JBEAUN010000138.1 coordinate 128, forward strand.
GATGCCCTCTGTCGGGGTGGTGGTGGAGTGCTGGAAAAACATCGGCACGATCTGCACCAGCCCGGCGATACTCACCGCCACGATGGTGAGCCCAATGAGCCAGCCGGTATTTTTTTCAATCATCTCGTGGGAGAAAAATTTATTCGACATGGCAGACCTCAGTGAGCCGGTTGTAAAGCAACCGCTGGAATGGCCGCTTCGACAAAGCGTTTGCGGCTCACGGTTTTGATGACGTTGTAAGCCATCAGCAACATGCCCGAGAGATAGAGCAGCCCACCCAGGAAACGAATCACATAGAAGGGGTAAGTAGCCTTCACCGATTCCACAAAGCTGTAGGTGAGCGTGCCGTCGGCTTCAAAGGCGCGCCACATCAGGCCTTGCATCACACCGGCAATCCACATCGCGGCGATATAAAGCACCACCGCCACGGTGGAGATCCAGAAATGCACTTCGATCAGCTTCACGCTGAACATTTCCTTCTCGCCCACCAGCCGCGGGATGAGGTAATAAAGCGTGCCGATGGTGATCATCGACACCCAGCCAAGCGCACCGGAATGCACGTGGCCGATTGTCCAGTCGGTGTAGTGGGAGAGCGCATTCACGGTCTTGATCGACATCATCGAGCCTTCGAAAGTCGACATGCCGTAGAAGGACAGCGCCACCACCAGGAATTTCAGAATCGGGTCGGTGCGCAATTTGTGCCACGCCCCCGATAGCGTCATGATGCCGTTGATCATGCCGCCCCAGCTGGGCGCGAGCAGAATCAAGGAAAACACCATGCCCAATGATTGCGCCCAATCCGGCAGCGCGGTGTGCTGCAGGTGGTGTGGGCCGGCCCACATGTAGGTGAAATTGAGCGCCCAGAAATGGACGATCGACAGCCGATAAGAATAAATCGGCCGCTCCGCTTGCTTGGGGATGAAGTAATACATCAGCCCCAGAAAGCTGGTGGTGAGAAAAAAGCCCACTGCGTTGTGCGCGTACCACCATTGAATCATCGCGTCCTGCGCACCGGAATACGCAGAATAAGACTTCCACAGCGAGGCAGGCATCTCGATGTTATTGACGATGTGCAAAATCGCGATCGTCAAAATGTACGCGCCGAAAAACCAATTCGACACGTAGATGTGTTTGGTCTTGCGCTGGATCACGGTGCCGAAAAACACCACCGCATAGGCCACCCACACCAGCGCGATCAGGATATCGATCGGCCACTCCAGCTCGGCGTATTCTTTGGAACCCGTGATGCCAAGCGGCAGCGTGATCGCCGCCAGCACGATCACCAGCTGCCAGCCCCAGAAGGTGAAGGCCGCCAGCGTGTCGCAAAACAGCCGGGTGTGGCAGGTGCGCTGCACCACGTAGTAAGAAGCCGCAAATAAGGCGCTGCCGCCGAAAGCAAAGATCACTGCATTGGTGTGCAGCGGGCGCAGGCGGCCATAAGACAGCCAGGGGATATTGAAGGTGATATCAGGCCAGATGAGCTGCGCGGCCAGAATCACGCCCACCAGCATGCCCACGATGGCCCAGACCACCGACATAAGGGCGAATTGCCGGACCACTTTGTAATTGAAAGTGTCCGGCGCGTTTGATGCGATTGCGCTGCTTGCCATGGTTTCTCTCGGGTAAAAATTGTCCCGAGGGGAGTGTAGGCCGGCGCGCGCTAGCGCTTATTGATGTGGGTCAACCTTGCTGGATTCGGCCGTTTTTTTGCCATCGTCATCGAGCAAGATGGCGTGGGCCGGGCCTTCAAGATCGTCGAATTGACCGGATTTTACCGCCCAAAAAAGCACGACCACGATCAACACCACCAAGGCCAGCGAGAGCGGGATGAGTAGGTAGAGACTTTCCATTCAGAAGCCTTTAAGACGGGCAAGCCGCGCGGCATTGAGGGTCACCAGCAATGACGAGAGCGTCATCCCGATCGCTGCGCCAAAAGGGCCGATCAAGCCGAGCGCTGCAGCCGGAATCGCCAGCAGATTGTAAGCTGCCGCCCACACGAGATTTTGACCGATCACACGGCGCGTTTTCTGCGCTTGGGTGATGAGCGCAGCCAGCGGCGCACATGAGGCGCGGGTGAGCACCAGATCCGCGCCGGCCTGGGCGAGCGGGGCGCCGCTGCCCACCGCCACTGAGACATTCGCTTGCGCCAGCTGCGGGGCGTCATTGATGCCATCTCCCACCGCCCACACCACACGGCCTTGTTGCTGCAGGGCCTGAATGAAGGCTTGCTTGTCTTCGGGGCTGGCTTCACCCTTCCAATGCGGAATATCCAGGTGGCGGGCATAGGCCTCCACGGTTTGCGCGCTATCGCCGGAAAGGAGATGCACTGCGAGCCCCGCTTGGCGGGCGGCTGCGATGAGGCGTGGCGCGCCATCGCGCAATTCATCTTGCAGATCGAATCGCGCCAGCGGCCCGGTGTCATCGCGCAACCAGACCTGGGTGACGAGGCCTACTTCACCAAGGGCCGGCACGCCCGTCCAGTGCGCTGAGCCTAAGCGGAAGCGCTCGCATTCCACGCCTTGCCCCACTACCCCGCGTGGTGTGGTGGGGAAAGAGTGCGCCGCCAGGCCGCGCGCGTTTGCAGCGGAAACGAAGGCCTTTGCGATCGGGTGTTTCTGCCCGGCTTCCAGGCCCGCGGCGAGCGACAACATCGCGTTGGCATCGCAGCCTTCGCGCAGCACTTCGATATGGCAAAGCGCGAGCGCGCCGGTGGTCACGGTGCCGGTTTTATCCAGCACCAAATCCTGCGCTTGCGCCACGCTTTCAATCGCATGGCCGCGCACCACCAAGAGCCCCGCGCGGGCCAGCGCGCCTTGCGCCGCCGCGAGCGCCGCCGGGGTGGCCAGCGATAGCGCGCAGGGACAGCTCACCACCAGCACCGCCACCGCGCGCACCCAGGCATCGCCCTCGCCGATCGCCGCCCACACGAGCCCCGTGGCCAGCGCAATCACCAGGAGCGCGGCCACAAAATAACCCGCCCATTTTTCGGTGATGCCCACAAGATGCGGCTTTTCATTGAGCGCGCGATCCAGCAGCGCGGCAATCCCCGCGAGCCTCGTCGCTTGCCCCACGGCGCGCACTTCGATCACGAGTGGGCTTGTCAGATTGAAGCTGCCTGCCAGCACCGTATCCCCGGGGTGTTTAGCAATCGGTCGCGCTTCACCCGTGAGCAAGGCTTCATCAACGGCGCTCGCACCGTCGATCACCTGCCCATCCACGGGCACTGCATCGCCAGGCGCGACGCGCAGCAGATCGCCCAACTGCGCGCGCACGACGGGAATCACGGCGGCTTGCCCGGTGGCTTTATCCAGCCGCTCGCAGGTGGCGGGCAATTGCAGGGCCAGCGCCTCAGCCCCGCTTCTGGCATCGTGTCGCGCGCGCAATTCGATGTAACGCGCCAGCAACAGCAGCGCGACAAACATGGTGATCGAATCGAAATACGTCTCGCCGCTGCCGCGCAAAAGATTTACCGTTCCCGCGCCCGCTGCCAGCAGCAAAGCCAGCGCCACCGGCACATCCATGCCGAGCATTCCGGTGCGGGGCAGATGTCGCAGGCTGTCAAATGCATTCCTGAAAATCGGCGCGGCGGAATACAGCAACACCGGCACCGTGAGCGCAAAGCCGGCCCAGCCCAAGAGCGCGGCATGCTCGGCAGTGAGGTCTTGCGTGCCGCTGTAAGCAGGCCAGGCATACATCATCACTTGCATCATGCCCAGCATCGCCACGCCTAAGCGCATCAGCATCGAGGCGCGCTCGCGCCGCGCGGCATCGGCGGCGAGACTCAGCTCAAAGGGGCTCGCTTCATAGCCGATTGCTTCCACTGCATGCAAGAGCCTGGATAAAGCACACACCTCACGCCGAAACCGAATCCGCGCGCGCTGGGTGACGTAATTGGCTTCTACCTCCACCACCCCGGGCACGCGGCGAAGGTGCTGTTCATTGAGCCACACACAGGCCGCGCAGCGAATCTTCGAGAGCCGCAGGGTGACTTCATCCACCCCTTCGACCACCCGTACGTAGCGATTCAAAAGCGCCGCATCATCAAACACCAGGAGCCGGGCCGGCGGGGTGTCTTGCAATGAATCAGGGGAGGGTTTTTCCTCGGTGGGCAGGCGGCGGGCATAAAACGCTTCCAGCCCCTGGCCGTGAATGGTCTGGGCAATCGCCTGACAACCGGCGCAGCAAAATTGCCGCGGCGCGCCGCCCAGCGTGTGGGTGAAGCGCGCCCCCTCCAGCGGGCTGCCGCAGTGGTAACAAGGGGTGTCGATGTCAGTCAATTGAAAGCTTTCCGGCGCAGCATGATGGGCGAAGTGTAACTTTTCCTGGCAGCAGAATCGCCAGGTTATCTTTGGCGCAATGACAGCTGCCGGGCGGCCTCAAGGCGCTTAGGCCAAGGTCTGGCACAATAGGGCCTGAAAGCCCGTCAGAGGCTTCATGAACCACGGAGACATCTTTGAGAATTCTGCTTAGCAATGACGATGGTTATTTCTCCCCCGGCATCGAGGCCCTGGCGCGGGCCTTGAGTGAATTCGGCGAGATCACCGTTGTCGCCCCTGAGGCGGACCGCAGCGGCGCCAGTAATTCGCTCACCCTGGATCGCCCGCTGATGGTGCGTCGCGCTGCCAATGGCTTTCGCTATGTCAATGGCACCCCCACCGACTGCGTGCATCTGGCCGTCACCGGCTTGCTCGATCACCTGCCCGATATCGTGGTGTCCGGCATCAATCACGGCGCCAACATGGGCGATGACACGATTTATTCCGGCACCGTGGCGGCTGCCACGGAAGGCTTTTTGCTGGGCATCCCCTCGATCGCGATATCGCTCGCCGGCAAGCCCGGCAGCCATATCGAAACTGCCGCCCGTGTGGCGGCCGATCTGGTGGCGCGCATTGAGCGCGAGCGGTTTTCCCAGCCGGTGCTGCTCAATGTGAATGTGCCTGATATTCCGTATACCGATTTGCAGGGCATCAAGGTCACGCGGCTGGGCAAGCGACACAAAGCCGAGCCGGTGATCAAAACCACCAACCCGCGCAATGAAACGGTGTATTGGGTGGGCGCCGCGGGCGAAGCGGCCGATGCGGGTGAAGGCACCGATTTTCACGCCGTGGCCCATGGCTTTGTCTCCATCACCCCGCTGCAGATCGATCTCACGCACACCGCGCAGATCAACGGTGTGGCCGGGTGGCTCGCCAAATGACGGCGCGTGGCATGGAGCAAGACAAACTTGCCGGCATTGGCATGACGTCGCTTCGGGTGCGCGCCAAGATGATTGATCGGTTGCGCGAACAAGGCATTCGCGATGAAAAAGTGCTGCATGCCATGGGCGTGGTGCCGCGGCATATTTTTGTCGAAGAAGCGCTCGCCAGCCGCGCTTATGAAGACACCGCCTTGCCGCTGGGTTTCGGGCAGACCATCTCGCAGCCTTTCATCGTGGCGCGCATGATCGAATTGCTGCGCGCCGGGCGCGAGCTTGGCAAGACACTCGAGATCGGCTCGGGCTGCGGCTATCAGGCGGCGGTGCTATCGCAGGTGGCGAGCGAGGTGTATTCGATGGAGCGCATCGCAGCGCTGCTTGAGCGCGCCAAGAAAAATCTGCGCCACCTGCGGCTGCCCAATGTGCGCTTGAAGCATGGCGACGGCCATCAGGGCATCCCCGAGGCGGCGCCCTTTGACACCATCATTTCCGCCGCTGCGGCCAGTGCGGTGCCTGAGGGTTTGATGAAACAGCTCGCCGATGCTGGCAGAATGGTGATGCCAATTGGCACGACCTCGCAATCGCTGGTCATGATCGAGCGGCGTGGTAATCAATTCATCGAAAACCGGCTCGAAGCTGTGCGTTTCGTGCCACTGGTTGCGGGAGTGGAATGAGGGGCAGAATTCGCCATTGTGCGCGTCATGCAGCACCGCTCGTCGCGGCGCTCTTCGCCGCCTGCGGCACGCCGGTGCCTGCACCGGTGATTGATCGCAACACGCCGGGCAGTGCGATCAAGTCGGCCGCCCCCGCCCGCACCGCGCCCGCTGCTGCCCCCACTGCTGCGCCGGCGGGTTTTCATGTGGTCAAAAAAGGCGAGACGCTCGCCTCGATCGCGCTGGAATACGGCCAGGATTACAAAGAACTCGTTGCCTGGAATAACCTCGATAACCCCAACATGATCCGCGTGGGGCAACAGCTCCGCGTGGCCTCGTCCGAGGGGGCGGTGGTGGTTAAACCGATCGCGATGAATGCCCCGCAGGAAGTGCGCCCCGCGGAATCGCCGGCGGCGGTTTCGGCCAATACCGATGTCATGAAGCGCGAGCCTCTTGGTGGCAAGGTGGCCTATAGCGAAGCGGCTTGGGCGGCCGTCAACAAAGGCAATGACAAAGTCATCAGCCCGGCTCGGGTAGAGGCGAAAGCGGAAGTCAAAGCCGAGCCCAAAGCCGAAGCCAAGCCCGAGCAAAAAGAAGTAGTCGGGGCCGATGCTGTCGATTGGGTGTGGCCCGCCGGCGGCAAGGTGGTCACCGCCTTTGCCGAAGGCAGCAGTAAGGGCATTGGCATAGCCGGAAAATTAGGCGATGCGGTGATTGCTGCAAGCGCTGGCAAGGTGCTGTATGCTGGCGAAGATTTGCGAGGGTATGGCAAACTGGTCGTGCTCAAGCACAATGCAAATTTCCTATCGGTGTACGCTCACAACAACCAGATTCTGGTGAGGGAGGGTCAGATGGTAGCGAAGGGTGAAAAGATAGCGGAACTGGGTAAGAGCGACAGCGATCAACCCAAACTGCATTTCGAGATTCGCCGACAGGGCAAGCCTGTCGATCCGGTCAAACTTTTGCCCACACGCTGACGAGGCCATCATGCCGATCCGAGAAGACGACGATTCCCCGAACGAAGATCTCGATCTGGCCGAAGTCGACGAGATCGATGATGCCGACAGCGCCATGGAGCCCGATGCCGACGCGCTGAATGAAGTGGCCGCCGCACAAGGCGCGCAAGCACGGGAGGCGGCAAAAGAAGCCGCCGAATATGAAGTGCTGCATGATGTCACGCAGATTTACCTCAATGAAATCGGCGCCAACCCGCTATTGACCGCCGAGCAGGAGGGCGCCCTCACCCGGCGCGTGCGTGCGGGCGACTTCGAAGCCCGACAAAAGATGATCGAGCACAACCTGCGGCTGGTGGTGAATATCGCCAAGCATTATCTCAACCGCGGTATCCCGCTGCTGGATCTTGTCGAAGAAGGTAACCTCGGCCTGATGCACGCCCTGGAAAAATTCGACCCCGAGCGCGGCTTTCGCTTTTCCACTTATGCCACCTGGTGGATTCGCCAAAACATCGAGCGCGCGATCATGAATCAATCGCGCACCATCCGCCTGCCGGTGCATGTGGTCAAAGAATTGAATCAGGTCTTGCGCACCCAGCGCAGCCTGGAAGCCCGCGGCGCCGGCGAGAGCACGCCGGAAGAAATCGCCCAACTGCTGGCCAAGCCCATCGATGATGTGCGCAGCATCCTGCAGCTCAACGAACACACCGCCTCGCTTGATGCGCCGCTGGATATTGATCCGTCATTGTCGATCGGCGAATCGATTGCCGATGACTCGCTCGAATCCGCGCTCGATCAAATCCACACCGCGGAAGTCGAGCATCTCATCAGCGATTGGATTGGCCAGCTCAGCGACAAACAGCGCACCGTGATTGAGCATCGCTATGGCCTGAATGGCATGGAGCCGCAAACGCTTGAGCAGCTCGCCGATCAACTCGGCCTCACCCGCGAGCGGGTGAGGCAGATTCAGCTCGAAGCGCTGTCGCACCTGCGGCGCATCATGAAGCGCGTGGGCGTGTCCAAGGACGTATTGTTCTAGGGGGCGGGGCGGTCAGCCCCGTCCTCTTGCTCCGCCTAGCGGCCGAGGCGCTGTGATTTCAATGTCTGCGCCAGATGAAACACCGACATCGCATAAAAGCTGCTGCGGTTGTAGCGGGTGATGGTGTAAAAATTCTGGAACCCCAGCCAATACTCCGTGGGCCGATCGGGTGTCACCAGATCAATCACCGCGAATTTTGAGCCTGCCGGCACGCCGGATTCAGGTTTGATCTGATAGGGCTCGATATCTTCCACCGATAAAACAGGGTCGATGCTATCGGCAAGCTTTTGCAGATCGCCGCTTGCGCTCTTGACCTTGATGGCCACCGTGCCGCCTTTTTCCCAGCCATGCTCATGCAGGAAATTCGCCACACTGCCGATGGCATCGGCCGGGCTGTTCATCAAATCCACTTTGCCATCGCCATCGAAATCAACGGCAAAACGGCGGTAGCTGCTGGGCATGAATTGCGGCAGGCCCAGGGCGCCTGCGAATGAGCCGTTGTAGGCCAACGGGCTGGTGCCCTGATCGCGGGCGAGCAGAAAAAGCTCTTCAAGCTCGCTGGTGAAAAGCGGCGAGCGCGGCGGGTAATCAAAGGCCAAGGTGGCCAGCGCGGAGACGGTCTGGAAGGAACCCGTCATGCGGCCATAGATGGTTTCAACGCCGATGATGGCGACAATGATTTCTTCCGGTACACCATATTTTTCCGACGCCAAGGCGATGGTGATGGCGTGCTCGCGCCAGAATTCCAAACCCTTTTTGATGCGCAAGTCATCAAGGAACCGCGCGCGGTAATTTTTCCAGGATTTCACCTTGGGATCCGCAGGCGGCAAAATCGCCTTGATCACCGCCGGCTGCATTGTCGCTTGCGCGAGCGTATCGCGAACCAGCGACTCATCCAGGCCGTGTTTTTGGGTGATGGCCTGAATGAATTTTTCAGCTTGTGGATGCGTGGCGTAGGTGTTAGCCAAGGCGCAGGTGGCAGAAACACACAACACGGATGAGACCAGCAATCGGGAGAAACTCAGCAAAGAGGTCACGGAGAAAACCTTCGAATCAGCGTTCTTAGTTGGCGAATTTGTTGGCGGGTGGGTGCGTTGTCTGCACCATAACGCAATTGTGCATAAAGTTGCGCGATTGTGTGAATCTCATCACGCAATTCCGGACGCGCGGTGCTAATGCGCATGGCATAGTGCCCGGGGCCTTCCCAGGTTTGCCGCGCCAGCCCGTGACGCCCGAGTTTTTTCGAAAGCCGCTGCCAGCTCGATTGCAGCGCATCGCGTCGCGTTTGAGGCCAGGCGGCCCACAGCGCGAGCAGCGCCATGAAGATCGCCACCAGCAAGGTGCTCGCGACGGCCAGTGTGCGCCAGTCGGGTTTGTTGAGCCCCAGTTGCGCGAGAATTTTCTGCTGCGATTGCGTGCTGTAGCCCAGCACCCACTGATTCCAGCCATTGGTGATGGCATCGAGCCTAAAACGCAAGTCGCGCAGCCAGGGGATATCGCTGCGCAGGGTAAATGGCAAGGGCTCGCCCAAGGGCAGGGCAGTCGCCATGCCGGCGACCACCCGTATGGGGGCAGCGGCGGCGGTGGGATCCACCCGCTGCCAGCCTTGGCCAGCGATCCACACCTCTGCCCAGGCGTGGGCGTCGGCTTGACGCACCACCAGATAGCCGTCGATCGGATTGATTTCACCGCCTTGATAGCCGGTCACTACCCGCGCCGGAATGCCGGCTGCGCGCATCAGGAACACAAAGCTCGAAGCGAAGTGCTCGCAAAAACCGCGCTTGGTTTCAAACAAAAAATCATCGATCGGGTTGATGCCGAGCTGTGGAGGCGAGAGGGTGTAGGT
>JBEAUN010000149.1:0-4812 GCA_041161415.1 Pseudomonadota bacterium
GGTCATGGGTATTGGTTGATGCAGCATGGTGTCGCCATGTGATGGCACAATTTGCCCCTGTAAAACCTAGGCGCCGTGTTCGCTTGAACGAGGTTAAGTTTATCGCTTGGCTGGGCGCCTGGCTGGCAGGGTTTACACCGATTCATTGCGCCCTGCCCCACCCTGCTCTGCAGTGCGTGGCGCCGTCATTTCCAAATCATTTTTGCAGGATACGATCTCATGCGCTGTGCGCCCGCTGGTGTTTTTGCCACGACCCCCGGCCCCACGGAAAACCGCGCCCCGCCTGATATCGAAGCGCAAAACTCTGCCGACCCTGCACCCTTGGGGGCTTGCTCACAGCAGGCGCGTCGCCTCATGCATGCGCTCGGGGCAAGCGCCTCGCGTGCGCTCCACGCGAGCGACATTCACACCGCACTCGCCCCCCGCGATGATGCGCGTGTGTTGGCAGCCCTGCGTGGCGCAGAGGAAACGCAATCGATCAAGGCCGCGCTGGCTGTCGCCGCTGAGCGTCTGAATGCACTGCCCTTGCCGCCGGGGCAGGCGCGGCGTGTGCGTCGGCTGATGGGTGCTGTGTCGCGCGATCTCAATGCCTTGGACAATGGCGTGCCCTTTGGGCGGCGGCTATTGCCGTGGGCGGCGGCGATGGTGGCGGTGAGCCTGCCTTTGCCGATTCCCTTTTACACCGGGCAACGCAAATTTTCCTCCTTGCAGGTGGCGGCGCGGGTGAAGGATGTGATGCTGCTGCTTGGGCTGCTCGCGCGCGACACCTCCACGCCGCGCGCCTTTGGGCGGCATGTTGAAAACCGGGTGTTTCTTGATCTGGCCGCCACCGGCATTTATGCGGGGCCGGCGTTTATTGATTCGGCCCGACATTTGATGTCGGATCTGCGCTTTAACATCCCGGCCACGCTCGCCATTGCGGGCTCATCGCTGTTGTATTTCAATCGGCACAAGCTGCCATCGCTTGGCCGATCGCTTCGCGCCTGCGTGGGGTGCAGCCCTGCAGCGCCGCAGAGCGCGCGCGCGGGGCAGGAGATTCGCGCCTGGGCAGCGTCGCTTGAAGAAGAAAAAACGCGTCTGCACACCCTTTTGCAAAACTGCCAGGACAACACGCCCAAGGCACTCAGCGACAATTTGAACCGCGTGCTCAATCAGCTGGCGGCGAGCTTTCAGGGCATCGCCGAAGAATTGGCCACCTGCCTGCCGCAAGAGCCCGCGCGAGCGCGCGCGCAAAATCTCGATCTCTACCCCAAGCTGGCGGTGGCGCTGTTTGCCTTGATGATCGCAGGCAGCCTGGGGGCTTTTCTGCACCAGGAAATCTCGGCGCTGGTGGATTTGTGCGCACGCGGGGTGTGGATTTTTACCGAGCTCGCCAAAGCGGCCTTGGACCCGGCGGTGAATCTGCAGGGCATTTTGCAAACCTTCAAGGAAATCTCCGGGCTCGCCCTGCTGTTGCTGGGGTACCTCTCGGCCAACGAGGCAATCGGCTTTCTTGATCAGGGCGCACGCGATTTCTGGATAGGCACCGCGGCCTTGTCGCTCGGCAATATCACCCTGCCAGGGCCGGTGGCTACGGTGGTCTCGCAAGGCTTGGGCCGGGTGCTTGAAGCGTGCCATCGCCGCCCGGATCACACATCTCGCGCAGACAGTGGCGAAGGTCTTGATACAATCGCCGCCCCGCAAGCGCCTTCGTCATCATGACCTGGAAACCCAATGTCACTGTCGCCGCCATCATCGAGCGCGAGGGGCAATTTTTGATGGTGGAAGAAGATACCGCGCAAGGCCTGCGGCTGAATCAGCCGGCCGGGCACTTGGAGGAATTTGAATCTCTGCTGGAAGCGAGTGTGCGCGAGACGCTCGAAGAAACCGCGCATCATTTTTCGCCTGATGCGCTGGTGGGGGTGTATCAGTGGGTGAGCCCCGACAATGGGCTCACCTACCTGCGCTTTGCCTTCACCGGGCAGGCCAGCGGCCCGGTGGCGGGGCGCTCGCTCGATGTTGGCATCGTGCGCGCGCTGTGGATGAGCCGCGATGACATCGCAAGCAGTAGCGCGCAACATCGCAGCCCGTTGGTGGCGCGGTGTGTGGAGGATTATTGCGCCGGGCGGCGGTATCCGCTCAACCTGATCGAAACATTTTGCTGATGAAGAAACTCCTGTTGATCGGGCTTTTCGCCAGCACTGCGGCGCTGGCCGAAGAGCGTATCGAGATTTGTTACAACTACAGCTGCGCGCGCACCGCCACGGTCGTCTATTCCGATGAACAGCTCGAGCGGGTGCGCCAATGGATGCTCTACGCCCCGGATGCGGCCACCGAGCGGCGCATTCTGCGTGGGGTAATGGGCAAGCTCTATGGCTGGGCCGGCCAGCAAGCGCCCATCAGCGCTGACCGTGGGGGCAATCACGCGGATGACGACGCCGACGGCCGCATGGATTGCATCGATCACACCGTCTCCACCACGCGCCTTTTGAAGATGCTGCAAGCGCAGGGCTGGCTGCGCTTTCATCGGGTGGCCGATCTGGTTGAGCGCAAAGGCGCGTATGGCTTGTTGCAACATTTCTCGGCCTCTATCGAAGAGCGGCCCGGACGGCTCGAGGAGTGGCAGCTCAGCACCCGGCTGCTAAGCGCCCCGCAAGAGGCTGACAACGAATTGCGCGGCCCGCGTTTCGTGGTGGATAGCTGGTTTCACGACAACGGCCAGCCGGCTGAAGTCCTGCCGCTGGAAGAATGGCTGGAAGGAGGGGGAGGCCCGAATGTCTGACAAAAACACCGTGGTCGTCGGCATGTCCGGCGGCGTGGATTCTGCGGTCTCGGCTTTGCTGTTAAAGCAGCAAGGCTATGAGGTGGTCGGTCTTTTCATGAAAAACTGGGAAGACGACGATGATTCGGAATACTGCTCGACGCGGCAGGATTTGATCGATGTGGCCGCCGTGTGCGATGTCATTGGCATTGACCTGCAGGTGGTGAATTTCGCGGCGGAATACAAAGACCGGGTGTTCGCGGAATTCCTGCGCGAATATCAAGCCGGCCGCACCCCCAACCCGGATGTGCTGTGCAATGCCGAGATCAAATTCAAGGCGTTTCTTGACCACGCGATGACGCTGGGCGCGGATCACATCGCCACCGGGCATTACGCGCAGGTGCGCGAGTTTCAGGGCAAGTTTCAGCTGCTTAAAGCCGAGGATGGCACCAAGGATCAAAGTTATTTTCTGCATCGGCTCAAGCAGCATCAGCTTGCCAAAACGCTTTTTCCGGTGGGGCATCTTTTGAAGCGCGAGGTGCGGAAAATCGCAGAAGAAGCCGGCTTGCCGAATTTCGCGAAGAAAGATTCCACCGGCATTTGCTTCATCGGCGAGCGGCCGTTTCGGGAATTTTTAAGCCGCTATCTGCCCGCGCAACCGGGTGAGATTCGCACCTTGGAGGGCAAGCTCGTTGGCCACCATCAGGGCTTGATGTATCACACGCTCGGCCAGCGCAAGGGCTTGGGGATTGGCGGGGTGAAGGGCAATGATGAGGCCGGCGAGCATGACGCCTGGTATGTGGCGGCCAAGGACATGCAGGCGAATGTGCTGTATGTGGTGCAAGGCCACGCCCACCCGGCGCTGCTGCGCGAGGCCGTGGCGGTGATGGATTTGTCGTGGGTGGCGGGCGAGGCCGCGCACACCCACTGGGTCTACACCGCCAAGACGCGCTATCGGCAGCCCGATGCGCCGTGTGAGATCGATTCACTGAGCGATGGCCGCATGGAGGTGAAATTCGCCACCCCGCAGTGGGCGGTCACGCCCGGGCAGTCGCTGGTGGTGTATGAAAGCCGGGTGTGTTTGGGGGGCGGGGTGATTGCTTAAGGCGGGCTGTGGTGCATTGGGGTGCGTCTATTTTAACTCGGCCACTTGCACCCTCACCGCGACAACGCCTCCCAGCACGACGCGAGATCGCGTCTGGAAGGCGGGCGTCAATGGCAGGGCTGCTCGAAGCGCTTGAGCCACGCCAGGCGCAGCAAAATCCAACCCTTCCTTGATCACACTGCGCCCATTTCTCACGCTGATGCCGCGCGCCTCAAGCATGGGCAGGCTGACAAGGTTTTGTCGCGCTGAGTCGTTGATGCTGCCGCTACCACCTCATTAAGTGAATCAGAGCGCGGCGGTGTACCCCAACACGACAGCCGGTTGTGGGCGATTGATGCGGGCAAAAAAGCCCCGCCCACCCCGGCGCGGGATACGCCTCATCACCACGAGCGAGCGCCGCAGAAAGGCCCGCCCCTGCCCTGCCCTGTGATTTGTTACACTGCGGGCCTCACGTGGCTGCAATCATGAATCCGATTCGTTCCTTGATGCGTCTGGCCTCGCCCCCGGTGTTTTTCTCGGTGAGCGGCCGTCTGATTTTTTGGCTCACGCCGGCTGCCCTGGCCCTGGGGGCCGTGGGCCTGTGGCTCGCGCTATTTGTCACCCCCACCGACGCCCAGCAGGGTGAGGTATATCGCGTACTGTATGTGCATGTGCCGGCGGCTTGGCTGTCGATGTTTCTTTACACGCTGGCATCCGGCTATGCCGTGCTGCATTGGGTGTACCGCACCCCGGTCTCGGCGGTGATGCTGCGCGCCCTCTTGCCCACCGGCGCCTGGATGACGGCGGTGGCGCTCATCACTGGCGCGCTGTGGGGCAAGCCCACGTGGGGCACCTATTGGGTGTGGGATGCGCGGCTGACTTCGGAATTGCTGCTGCTGTTTTTGTATATCGGGCTGATGGCGATGGCGTCCTTGGTGGAGGATGAAACCAAGGTCGATCGCGCACTGGCACTGTTCGCGGTGGTGGG
>JBEAUN010000212.1:0-7172 GCA_041161415.1 Pseudomonadota bacterium
GGATCACATCGAGGTCCCGTATCGCGTGGTGATCAATGAGGCGATTGAATTGGCCAAGGCCTATGGCGGCACCGATGGGCATAAGTATGTCAATGGTGTGCTGGATAAGCTGGCGGCGCAGTTGCGCTCGGTGGAAGTGGCGGCGCGCGGGCAGGGTTAAGGTGCGCGTGTTGGCTGTGCGCGGGGTGCTTGGGGCCGGTGATTTGTTCTTGCTTACGCTGCCCTTTTTTGATTGCTTGGCGGAGGGGGTCTTGGTGCCGCTGTCATGGCGATTAGGGCGGTTGGTCGGGAGTCCGTCCCGACAGCCGGATTCCTTTTTTTGCTTGCCCAAAAAAAGGAATCAAAAAAAGGGCACCCCGACCCGTTCGGCCCCCTGCGGGGGCTACCCTGCGCTACTCGTCGGGGCGGGCGGGCTGCGCAAACTCGGCCCTTCGGGCCTCAGACAAGCGCAGCCCGAAACCCCCGCCCCGACTGCGTTGCTCGGCTCACTCACGGGGACCCCGGTCGCGTACTCACCCGATGTGGCTTCGATTGCCAAAAACCTAAGCCTTTTGGGAAGCTGGCTTTCACGGTTTTGTGGGGGGGTGATGATCTGCGACTTGGCAAAATTTTTCGCACACGCCCATGCCCGGTGAATTCGATCTCATCCGCGATTATTTCACCCGCCCTTCGCGCCACACGCTGCTGGGGGTGGGCGATGATGCGGCGCTGATTGCCCCCGCGCCGGGCATGACGCTCGCGGTGTCGGCTGACATGTTGGTGGCTGGCACACATTTTTTTGCGGATACCGACCCCGCTGATCTCGGCTGGAAAACGCTGGCGGTGAATATCTCCGACATGGCGGCGATGGGCGCTGTGCCGCGCTGGGCGTTTTTGTCGCTGGCGCTGCCGGCGGTGGATGAGGCTTGGATTGCGGCCTTCGCGGGCGGTTTTTTTGAATGTGCGCAGACCTTCGACGTCGATCTGGCCGGCGGCGACACCACTCGCGGGCCGATGAATTTTTCGGTCACCATCATGGGTGAGGTGCCGGCGGGGGGGGGGCTCTTGCGTAGCGGCGCCAAGCCCGGTGATGACATTTGGATATCCGGCACACCCGGCCGCGCGGCGCTGGGGTTGAGGCATCTGCAAGGCAAGCTCGCATTGGCCGCGCCTGACGTGTGTCTCGCCGCACTCACCCGGCCGCAGCCGCGCGTCGCGCTGGGTTTGCAGCTGCGCGGGTTAGCCCGTGCCGCCATCGATGTCTCCGATGGGCTGCTGGGCGATCTGGCGCATATTCTCGAGCGTTCCGCTGTGGGCGCGGTGGTCGAGGATGCGTGCTTGCCGCTTGCTGATCTTTCGCGTTTCACCGATGACATCACCGCTGCCAGCGAGTGTCTGCTGGCCGGTGGCGATGATTATGAATTGCTGTTCTGCGCGCCTTCCCAACTGCGTGAGCAGATCATCGCGCTGTCTTCCCCGGCGCTGCCGTTGCATCGCATCGGCCGCATTACAGGCGAGCCAGGCCTGCATCTCCTCGACCCCAACGGCACGCCCCAGCCCCTCGCACGGCTGGGCTTTGATCATTTTGCCAATTCCACTACCCCATGAGCCAACAAGCGAATCTGCGTTTTATCTTGTCGCACCCCGCCTATTTCATCGCCTGCGGTTTTGGCAGCGGCTTGTCGCCCTGGGCGCCGGGCACCGCCGGCACGCTGGCGGCCTGGCTGATTTATCTCGTCATTCGCCCGGGCTTCACCGAGCTTCAATTCGGCCTCTTTCTCATCCTGTGCTTTGCCTTCGGCGTGCTGGCCGCGCATCGCACCGGGCGGGCCTTGGGCGTGGTCGATCACAAGGCGATCGTGTGGGATGAAATCGTGCCCTTCTGGGCGGTGCTGCTATTCACCCCGGCGGATTGGCTGTGGCAGGCGGCGGCGTTTTTTATCTTTCGCCTTTTCGACATCATCAAGCCGCAGCCGGCGCGCTGGGTGGATACTCATGTCAAAAATGGTTTCGGTGTGATGTTCGATGATGCGATTGCCGCCGGCTATACCCTGTTGGTGATCGCGCTCGCGGTGAGGCTGTGGGGATGACGATCTCGCTTGAAGCGCTGTCGCAACAGGTCGGCGCCGCGCTGCAATCACGGGGCTATCTGCTCGCCACGGCGGAATCATGTACCGGCGGCTGGGTGGCGGAGGTGGTCACCGCCACGGCCGGTAGCTCCGCCTGGTTTGATCGCGGCTTCGTGACCTATTCCAACCAAGCCAAGCAAGACATGCTGGGCGTGTCTGCCGACACCTTGGTGCGCCACGGTGCAGTCAGCGAGGCAGTGGCCCGCGATATGGCCACCGGAGCGCTGCGCCTGAGCCACGCCCAAGCGGCGCTCGCCATCACCGGCATCGCAGGCCCTACGGGCGGCACGCCGGACAAGCCCGTGGGCACCGTGTGTCTGGCTTGGGCGCTGGCCGATGGCAAGGTGGAGAGCTGCATCTGTCATTTCAGTGGCAATCGTGAAACCATTCGTCGTCAGGCGGTGGTGGAAGCCTTGCAGGGCTTGATTCGGATACTGTAAGCCTATACAGTGCAGTCTGTCGGCCTGCTCGCTTTTGCCCGCCGGCCTTGTGACATAATTTGCACTTCCCAAAAAAGGACGCCCCATGGACGACAAAACCAAAGCCCTGCAGGCCGCGCTGGCCCAAATCGAAAAACAATTCGGCAAAGGCTCGATCATGCGCCTGGGCGATGGCGAGGTGGTCAATGATATCCAGGCGGTGTCGACTGGGTCCCTGGGGCTAGATATTGCGCTCGGCATCGGCGGGCTGCCGCGTGGGCGTATCGTGGAAATCTACGGCCCTGAATCCTCGGGCAAAACCACCCTCACCCTGCAAGTGATCGCCGAGATGCAAAAGCTGGGTGGCACCGCCGCCTTCATCGACGCCGAACACGCGCTCGACACCTCCTATGCCGCCAAGCTCGGCGTGAATGTGGGCGATCTGCTCATCTCTCAGCCCGACACCGGCGAGCAGGCCCTTGAAATCGCCGACATGCTAGTGCGCTCAGGCGGGGTGGATGTGGTGATTATCGACTCGGTGGCGGCGCTCGTGCCGCGCGCTGAAATCGAAGGCGAGATGGGCGATCAACTCCCCGGCCTGCAAGCGCGATTGATGAGCCAAGCGCTGCGCAAGCTCACTGCCAACATCAAGCGCACCAACACCCTGGTGGTGTTCATCAACCAGATCCGCATGAAGATCGGTGTGATGTTCGGCAACCCCGAAACCACCACTGGCGGCAATGCGCTCAAGTTCTACGCCTCGGTGCGCCTCGATATCCGCCGCACCGGCTCGATCAAGAAGGGCGAAGAAGTCGTGGGTTCGGAAACCAAAGTGAAGGTGGTGAAGAACAAAGTCGCACCCCCCTTCGTCCAGGCTGAATTCGACATCCTCTATGGCGAAGGCATCTCCCGCGAGGGCGAGATCATCGAGCTGGGGGTGCATCACAAATTCATCGACAAATCCGGCGCCTGGTATTCCTACAACGGCGAGCGCATCGGCCAGGGCAAGGACAACACCCGCGAGTATCTCCGCGAGCGCCCGGCGCTTGCCCGCGAGATTGAAAACAAGGTCCGCGTGGCAGTGAATCTGCCTGAGCTGCCGGCGGTCGCTGAGCCCCCGGCTGCCGCGGCCGCATGACGACCCTGCGCGAGCGGGCGCTGCGCCTGCTCGCCAAAAGCGAGCAAAGCCGCGAGGGCCTGGCCCGTAAGCTCGCCCGGCATGGCAGCGAAGAGGACATCCATCTGCTGCTTGAAAGCTTGCAGCAAAGCGGCTTGTTGTCAGATGAGCGCTATGCCGAGGGCTTCATCGCCGCTCGCACTAGCCGCTATGGCGCAGCCAGGATTCGCCAGGCCCTGCGGGGGCGCGGCGTGGATGACGATGTCATCAATGCCCACTTGATACCCGATGCCGCCACGGAATACGCCACCGCCCGCGCCCTGTGGGTCAGAAAATTCGGCACGCCGCCCGCCGATGCGCGAGAATATGCCCGCCAAGTGCGCTTTCTGGCCTCTCGCGGCTTTAGCGGGGAGGTGATCAGAAAGATCCTCAAAGAACACTCCGAATACGGCGAGTCATGAGCCTTTTGCAAGTGCGCGGCCTGCGCAAGAAATACAAATCCCGCGTGGTGGTGAAGGATGTCTCCTTCGAGGTGGCCGCCGGCGAAGTGGTGGGGCTGCTGGGCCCCAATGGCGCGGGCAAAACCACCTGCTTTTACATGATTGTCGGGCTGGTGGCCGCTGACGGCGGCGAGATCACCCTGGGCGAGGCGCTGCTTACGCATATGCCGATTCACAAGCGCGCCAGGCTGGGCTTGTCGTATCTGCCCCAGGAAATGTCGGTGTTTCGCAAATTGAGCGTGGCCGACAACATCCGCGCCGTCCTTGAATTGCAAAACCTCTCCCGCGAGGAAATCAGCGAGCGGCTCGATCAATTGCTGCGCGAACTCAATATCGAAGCCCTGCGCGATCACCGCGCCATCTCGTTGTCCGGCGGCGAGCGCCGGCGCGTGGAAATTGCCCGGGCGCTGGCCACCGACCCGCGCTTAATATTGCTCGATGAGCCCTTCGCGGGCGTGGACCCCATCGCTGTGCTCGATATCCAGAAAATCATCGCCTATCTCAAAGGCCGCGGCATCGGCGTCTTGATCACCGACCACAATGTGCGCGAGACACTGGGCATTTGCGATCGGGCTTACATCATCAATGCCGGCGAGGTGCTGGCCAGCGGCACACCGGCCGAGATTATCTACAATGAAAGCGTTCGCAAGGTGTACCTCGGTGAGCATTTCCGGCTCTAGCGTCAAGCGAGCCGGAGCCTTCTTAGCGAGGGCGGGGCAGTTGGCGATGAGCCACCCCGCGTGGTGAGCAAGACCAACCCATAACCCAAGCCCGGACGCCAACAGCCTGCTGACACATGAAACAAACGCTCAATATCAAGCTGTCGCAGCACCTGGCACTGACCCCCCAGTTGCAACAGGCCATCCGGCTGCTGCAACTGTCCACGATTGAGCTCAATCAAGAAATCGATAAAGTCTTGTTTGAGAACCCGCTGCTCGAGCGCGATGATGTCGATGCCGCCAGCGGGGCGAATGATTCAGCCAGCATGATGCCTTTTGCGGAGCGAGCGAGCACCGAACGCACGCAAGAAGCCCCAACGCAGACTGAGCCAGCGAGCGAGCAAGCTGACACGGCCCCGCTCGACTGGGGCCAAGACCATCCGCGAGGCGCTGCATCAGGGGCCGACGAAGACAATGATTATCAGGACATCCAGGCAGCCAGCACCTCTTTGCGGGACCATCTCATCGTGCAGCTAGCCATGACCCACCTGGGTGACCGCGACCGCTCGCTCACCCGCATGCTGATCGAAGCGCTGGATGATGATGGCTATCTCACCCAGCCGCTCGATGAGATTTTCGCCATGCTGATCGAAGGCGAAACGCTGCCCGATCTGGAAATCGAAGACTTGCAGATTGCCTTAAAGCACCTGCAAAACATGGATCCACCCGGGGTCGGCGCGCGCACTGCCAGCGAGTGTCTTGAGCTTCAGCTTCGCAATATGCCGCCGACACCCGACCGCGATCTTGCGCTCAAGATCGTGATGCGTCATATCGACCAACTCGCCGCCCGCGATTACACCCGGCTGCGCCGCGCACTGGCGTGTGATGACGAGGCGCTGCGCGAAGCCTGCGCGCTGATTCGCTCGCTCAATCCCCGCCCCGGTGCGCCCTTCGCGCCGCTGGATACCCGCTATATCGTGCCCGATGTGCTGGTGCGCAAAGTGCGCAATCGCTGGACAGTGAGTCTTAACCCCGATGCCATGCCGCGGCTCAAGGTGAATCGCATGTATGCCGATATCCTGCAACGTGAGCGCGGCAATGCCGCTGGCATGGCCACGCAGTTGCAAGAGGCCAAGTGGCTCATCAAAAATGTGCAGCAGCGCTTTGACACCATCCTGCGCGTTTCGCAGGCGATCGTCGATCGACAAAAGACCTTCTTCGATTTTGGCGAGGTAGCGATGCACCCGCTCACCTTGCGCGAAATCGCCGACACCCTGGGCTTGCATGAATCCACGGTGTCACGCGTCACCACGCAAAAATATCTCGCCAGCCCGCGGGGTATTTTTGAGCTGAAATATTTTTTCGGTAGTCACGTATCCACGGAAGCGGGCGGGGAGTGTTCCGCCACCGCCATTCGCGCCCTCATCAAGCAATTGGTGGGCGCGGAAGACACCAAAAGCCCGCTTTCGGATTCGCGTATTGCTGAAATGCTGGGCCAGCAGGGCATTGTCGTTGCGCGGAGAACCATCGCGAAATACCGCGAATCGCTCAATATCCCGCCGGTCAATTTGCGTCGTGCGTTGTAGCTGTAGCTAAAGCCAAGGAGGCACCATGAATCTCACTATTACCGGACACCATCTCGACGTCACCCCGGCGATTCGCGCCCATGTGAGCAGCAAGCTCGAGCGTGTGATACGCCACTTTGATCATGTCACCAGTGTGGCGGTGATTTTGTCCGTCGAGAAACTCATGCAGAAAGCCGAAGTCACGCTGCATGTGCGAGGTCGCGATATTTTCGTGGAAGCCCAGGATGAGAATCTTTACGCCGCGATCGACGCGCTCATCGACAAGCTCGATCGGCAAGTGATCAAACACAAGCAGAAGCTCGCCGACCACAAGCATGACAGCGTGCGTCATCACGTGACAACCTGATCGCTTTACGCGGGCTCTTCGCTTGCCATGCGATGGGCCCGCGGTTTATGCGCGATTCATATTTTCGTCCAAGCCCTGCTTTCTCCCCGTCCTCGCAGCGCCCACAAACCGACACCCTTACATCCAATGCCCGCCGGCCGATGGCGTCAGTCGGTTTCAGCCAGCCGTGGTTTTTTCGCGGGTGGTGGTGAAGACGCTTGCGCCTCCGCTTTTTCAACCTAAAAGCCGCAGTTGGGCACGCTGGAGTGCCTGTTTTTTGGGCTGTCTGGCTAGGCGCGACAACGCGGAATGGTCATTCCATTCAAGGCGGAGCAACACAGCCAGGCGGCCCAAAAAACAGGCAATCCGGCGTGCAGCGATCTCACCCCAGTGGTGAGCTCATTAAACGGCAAAAACGCAAATCGACTCATGTCGTTATTAAGATTAACAAGCGGTCA
>JBEAUN010000247.1:0-5199 GCA_041161415.1 Pseudomonadota bacterium
CTTGCGCGTGCGCCGGTTCGAGAGATCGAGGCCAAGGTCTGTCTGTTTCATCACGACAGTTTCGTGAAATCAGAAGATTCACACAATTGGGGATCGCCCGGGGTTTTGAACACCTTCCTTAACCACAAAGATAATCTTCTTACCCTACCGATTTAACAACACACTTTCGGGGGGGCTTGCAACCGGTGGCTTTTTGCTTTGAAAAACCCTCATCAGGGTCGCTGGTTTTCGTCGTGTTTTTCCTTGTAGATCTTGCCGCCCTGGCGATTTTCTACACCCTGAATAGCGCGCTGTTCTGACCTGCCCCGGTAATCCCCCTACACGGCCATCGCGGCCCGCATTGGCCTGGCGCTGGTTAGCGTGCGCTTGCCCGCGCTGCAGCTTGCCGACTTCCTTGTTGGTGAGCATTGACCGGATTCAATGCCCTGCTTGACGGGCTCTTGCTGATTGATATTGCACACTTGATCACCAATGACGCCAATGCCCCCAGCGATAGCCCCACGCTCTTTCCGGGTCACTCTTTTCGCTGTGGATTCGATAACTCAGGGCATCTTGCGCCTGCTCGATGCGGACACGTTCGGCGCGGGTCACGACTCCATCCGCCATCGCGCCATTCTGCATTTGCTGCACCTGGGCATACTGCTCATTCAGCTGCGCCGCCTCGTAAGCATTGAGCTCACCGGAGCGAATGCCATCGGCAATGCGACGGGTTTGATTGACGTTACGCTGATGCGCCCGGGCAAGGGGGTCGGTGGTGCCGGCATAGCCATACACCGGGGCGATATACCGCACTTGGTGCTCCCTTACGTAACGCTGGCTGATGCCATCCTGATACCAGCCGCCAAAACTGTCTGCATGCGCCATGCTCGCAAACACCAAACCTACTGCCGCCACCACTCCAATTTTGCCTTTCATGATTTCTCCACTCGTTTATATCCGCGCTGTGCAGCGCATGAAGACAATAACGCCGCGACGCAGCGCCACGCTGACGGATCACCGAGGGGGATTTGTAAGAATTTGTAAAGGCAAGAGGCGCGGCTTAGACCACGCCAAAGGCACGCGCCAGGCGCGCTGCATAGTCCGCTTCAAGCGGCTCATTTTCACGCGGCGCCCAGGGTGCGATTTCTGGCTCAGACAACGGAAGATACGGCCCCGCCTTGGCTTCAAAAAACACCGTGCCGGATTCCAGCGCCAGCACGCTGTGCCAGGTGCCATGCGGAATATTCACCCCCACCTGTTCCCCTGAAGGGGCAAGAATCGCAGTGTGGGTAATGACGCCCTCATCATCGAACAACACCACGCCAAGCCGCCCGCGCAGCACGATCATGGTTTCGTCCTTGGCGGCATCCAGATGCCGATGCGGCATGACATACGAGCCGGGCTCAATGGCATTGAGCAAGCGATGCGAGGTGGCCTCATCTGTGAGATGAAAATTGTGATTCTTGCGTAGCCGCGGCGAGGCCTTGGCAAGATCGGAAACACGCGCCAGCAAAGCCTGATCGATGAACGGGTTCATTGATACACCACCTCGACATTTTCAGCCGACAACCATTCCGAAAGCCCCTCGATGAGCGGCTCTTCCAGCCGCACCCGCCAGGCGTCCGAGAGCCCCAGCTCGCATTGCGCGACGCCATTGCGATACCCCAGCCGCACGGGTGTGGCGCCGTTTTTGAAAGGCTCGAGCAGATCGCGCAGTTTTTGCGCCGCCGCGCCTTTTTGCGCCTGGCCATTCAATGACACCTTCAAGCATTTGGCAAAGCGCGAGCGGGCTTCGCCCAGCGTCATCAGTGTCTCGGCCACCACACGATAGCCGCCGGTGAAATCATCGCGCTGTATCTTGCCTTCCACCAGCAGCACTTCATCCACCGTGATCTTGCTGCGCTGGGCGTCATAGACCTCGTTGAACACCGACACTTCAAGCTGGCTGGTGCCGTCATCAAGCATCACGAAGGCCATCTTGCCACGGCGGGTCATCTGGGTGCGGGTACCCACCACCAGGCCTGCCAGCAAGGTGGCTTCGCGCTGCGGCTCGAGCTGCGAGAGCGGCCGGCGCACGAATTGGGCAAGCTCCTTGCGATAGGCGTTGTAGGGGTGGCCTGAGAAAAAGAAGCCCAGCGCCTGCTTTTCATGCATCAATTTTTCGCGCTCGCTCCAAGGCTTGATGCGCACATACTCAGGCTTCGCGGGCTCTTCAACGAGATCAAACAGCCCGCCTTGCAAGGCATTGGCATGGGCTTGTTGCGCGGCTTCCAGGGCGCGGCCCGCAGAGGCCAGGAGCTTGCCGCGATCGGGGTCGAGCGAATCAAAAGCCCCGGCGCGAATCAGCGCTTCGACCACGCGACGATTGACGAGCCTTTTATCCAGCCGCTGACAAAAATCGAAAAGATCGGTGAAGGGGCCGTCCTTCTGGCGAGCTTCGATGATGAGATTCACCGCCTGCTCGCCGGTGCCCTTTATCGCGCCCAAGCCATAGCGAATGGTGTCGCGGCCCACCGGCACGAAGCGGTATTCCGAGGCATTCACATCCGGGGGCAACACCTTCAAGCCATTAGCCAGCGCATCCAGATAAAAAATCTGCACGGTGTCGGTGTTGTCCATGTCCGAGGACAAGGTCGCCGCCATGAAGGCCGCGCAGTGATGCGCCTTCAACCACGCGGTCTGGTAGGTCACCACCGCATAGGCGGCGGTGTGCGATTTATTGAAACCATATTCGGCGAACTTCGCCATCAGGTCGAAAAGATGCTCGGCGAGCTTCGCGTCGTAGCCGCCTTTGATCGCGCCCTCGGTGAAGATCTCGCGATGCTTGGCCATTTCCTCGGGCTTCTTTTTGCCCATCGCCCGGCGCAGCATGTCCGCCGCACCGAGGGTATAGCCCCCGATGATCTGCGAGATCTGCATCACCTGCTCCTGATACACGATCACGCCGTAGGTGGGCTCAAGGCAGGCTTTGAGATTCGGGTGGAAATAATCGATCGACTGCTGGCCTTTTTTACGCAGGATGAAGTCATCCACCATGCCCGAGCCCAGCGGCCCGGGGCGATAGAGCGCCAGCACCGCGATGATGTCTTCAAAGCGGTCCGGAGCAAGCTTCGCCAGCAGCTTTTTCATGCCGGTGCTTTCCAGCTGGAACACCGCGGTGGTGTTCGCGTCCTTAAGCACTTTGTAAGCGGCGGCATCATCGAAGCGCAAGTCTTCGAGATTCAGTGAAAAGCTCGCATCGAGGCGGCGGACGTAATCCATCGCCAGCGCGATGATGGTGAGGTTGCGCAGGCCCAGGAAGTCGAATTTCACCAGGCCGATCGCTTCCACATCGTCCTTGTCAAACTGCGACACCGGCGCGGCGTCTTCGCCGTCGGCCTGATAGAGCGGGCAAAAATCGGTGAGCTTGCCCGGCGCGATCAGCACGCCGCCGGCGTGCATGCCGACGTTACGGGTGAGCCCCTCAAGCGGCTCCGCCAGGGCAAGCAGTTCGCGCACTTCTTCTTCGTTTTGTTCCCGCTCTTTGAGGAGCGGCTCTTGCTCGCGGGCCTCGGCCAGCGAAAGCGGCTTGTTCTGCACCACCGGAATCAGCTTGGAGAGCTGATCGCAGAAGTTGTAGGGCATATCCAGCACACGGCCCACATCGCGAATCACCGCCTTGGAAGCCATGGTGCCGAAGGTGGCGATTTGCGACACCGCCTGTGCGCCATAATGGCCGCGCACATATTCGATCACGCGGCCGCGATTGTCCTGGCAAAAGTCGATATCGAAGTCCGGCATCGACACCCGCTCTGGGTTCAAAAATCGCTCGAACAGCAAGGCATAGGGCAGCGGGTCGATGTCCGTGATGCCCAACGAAAAAGCCACCAACGAGCCCGCGCCCGAGCCTCGCCCCGGGCCCACCGGCACGCCGTTGTTTTTACCCCAGGCGATGAAGTCGGCCACGATCAGGAAGTAGCCCGGAAAGCCCATCTGGATGATGGTGTCGCATTCAAACTTGAGCCGCGCCTCATAGCGCTCGCGCTGTGCCTCGCGCGTGGCGGCATCGGGGAAGCATTTTAAGAGCCGCTTTGTGAGCCCCGCGCGGGCTTCTTGCACCAGAAAATCATCCAGCGTCATGCCCTCGGGCGTGGGAAAGCGCGGCAGGAAATTTTTACCCAGCGTCACCGAAAGATTGCAGCGCTTGGCGATCTCCACCGAATTGGCAAGCGCCTCGGGGATGTCGGCAAAGAGTTCGGCCATCTCGGCCTGGGATTTGAAATACTGCGCCTCGGTGAAGTCACGCGGGCGGCGCTTGTCGGCCAACACATAGCCCTGCGCGATGCAAATGCGCGCTTCATGGGCGCGATAGTCTTCTGGCTTCAAAAACTGAATCGGGTGGGTGGCCACCACCGGCAGATCGGTGCGTGACGCCACCGCTAGTGCGCCACGGATATAGCGCTCAGTGTGCGCCAACCCTGCGCGCTGCAACTCGATGTAAAAGTGATCCGGGAACAAGGCCGCCCACTGGCGGGCGAGTGTTTCAGCGGTATCCAGGTGATCCGCCAAAATCGCCTGGCCGATATCGCCCTGCTGTGCGCCGGAGAGGGCGATCAGCCCCTCTGTGCCGCCATCAGCAAACCAGGTGCGATCAAGCTCGGCGCGGCCCTGGTGGCGATTGGCCAGATACGCGCGCGTGAGGAGCTCGCACAACCTGCCATAGCCTTCGCGATTTTTAACAAGCAGCAGCAAGCGATGCGGCTTATCCGGCTCGGCTTCGTTCTGGATGAAGACATCCGCCCCGATCAAGGGCTTGACGCCATTGGCACGCGCGCTTTTGTAAAACTTCACCATGCCAAAAAGATTGGCCAGATCGGTGAGCGCCAAAGCCGGCATGCCATCGGCCGCAGCGCGGGCAATGGCGTCATCCAGACGCACAATGCCATCGACAACGGAATACTCGGAATGCAGGCGGAGATGAATAAAGGCAGGAGCTGACATGGGGCTATTCTACCCGCCCTGACAGCGCTCGGAAATTGCCGCGAGGGCGCTTTGGTGGGTGCAAGATGGATCGCAGATTTTTGAATTGACCTTGGGTGCGGCCGGCGCCTATGGTGAAACAAGACGGGCCACCTCTGGCCCGAGCCCCCCCTTTGAGGAGACCGCCATCGGCAATCACCGCCCCGACCGCCGAATGAGCCATGCCGCCAAGGCAGCGCGCATCACGCCGCGTCATTGGCT
>JBEAUN010000263.1:0-3557 GCA_041161415.1 Pseudomonadota bacterium
CTGCCGTGAGCCCGACGACTTTCGCTACGTGATGGACCACCTGGCTGAGTTGGTCGTCAAGGAGGTGCACGGCGCCGGGGGCTACGGCATGCTGGTCGGGCCGGCGGCCACCCGCGCTGAAATCGAGGCCTTTCGCCTGCGCATCAAGGCGCACCCTGAGGGCTATATCGCCCAGCCCACCCTCTCACTCTCCACCTGCCCCACCTTTGTCGAAGCTGGCATCGCACCGCGGCATATTGATTTACGGCCTTATGTGCTGTCTGGCCGACAAGTGAAAATCGTGCCCGGCGGGCTCACCCGCGTGGCGCTCAAGGAAGGCTCGCTGGTGGTCAATTCATCACAAGGCGGCGGCACCAAAGATACCTGGGTTCTCAAACATGCTCTCGCGAACAGCTGATCATCTTTACTGGATGGCGCGTTACACCGAACGCGCCGAAAACTTGGCCCGCATGCTGGATATCACCCATCGCATGTCGCTGATGCCCACCGCTGCGGTGCGCGGCGATGATGCCGCGGGCTGGGAGGCCGCCTTGGCAATCAACGGCCAGCAGGCGGCCTATGCGGCGAAATACGGCGTGGTGGAAGAATCCCGCGTGATGCGCTTTTTGTGTTTCGATGCCGACAACCCCAGCTCGATCTGGCGCTGCCTGCGACAAGCCCGCGAAAATGCCCATGCGGTGCGCGGCACGCTCACCGGCGAAGTGTGGGAAACCCTCAATGCCTCTTGGATCAAGCTGCGCGACGCAGGCCCGGCGGTGATCGAAAACGGCCGCGCGGGCGAATTTTTTGATTGGGTGAAATTCCGCTCGCATCTTTCGCGCGGGGTGATGCTGGGCACCATGCTGCGTGACGAGGGGCTGTGGTTTGCTCGGCTGGGCACCTTTATGGAGCGGGCCGATTTCACCGCGCGCCTTCTCGATGTCAAATACCATCAGCTCTTGCCCGCGGTGGAAGACATCGGTTCGGCGAGCGATTACTACCAGTGGAGTGCGCTATTGCGCTCGGTGTCCTGCTTTGAGATGTATCGCAAGATTTATCGCGATCTCATCACCCCTTGGCGGGTGAGCGAGCTACTGATTTTGCGTGATGATATGCCGCGCTCTTTGCATCATTGCATGAATGAAGTCTGCGAAAATCTCGACAAGCTGGCCAATCGTTCATCAAGCGAAACCGAGCGCCGCGCCGGCGAGCTGCACGCCCTGCTGCACTACGGCCGCATGGAGAGCATTTTCGAAGAGGGCCTGCATGAATTTCTCAGCCGTTTCACCGCGCGCATCGCCGATCTGGCTGACCGCATCGCCGATGATTTCCTGATCCCCAAATTACACTGATATGCTGCTGCACATCCGCCACGAAACCCGCTACCGCTATCAAAAGCCGGTGCAGTACAGCATCCAGAGCCTGCGCCTCACCCCGCGTGCCGACGGTGGCCAACGCTTGCGCGAGTGGCGCCTCACCATGCCTGGCAAACAGCGCGCGCAAACCGATGCCTACGGCAATCTCACCCACACGCTGACACTCGATGAGCCCCATGAGGACATCACCATCCTGGTGGAAGGCACGGTGGATACCCGCGATGCCAGCCACCGGCTTGACGATGACGGCAAGCTGCCGGTGTTGGCGTTTTTGCAGCGCACCCCGCTCACCTTGGTCGATGGGGCCGTTGCCGCACTGGCCGGGCTGTTGCCCGCGGAAGGCCTGCTCACGGAGACTGCGCTGATGGGGCTCATGGAAGCCATTGCCACGCGCATCACCTATCAGCCCGGTGCCACCGATGTGAGTGTGGCGGCAAGCGAGGCGCTCGCCCGGGGCGCCGGGGTTTGTCAGGATCATGCCCATGTTATGATCGCCGCGGCGCGCGCCGCGGGTTTTCCGGCGCGCTATGTGAGCGGCTATCTTTTCACCGGCGATCAAGGGCACCTTGCCAGCCATGCCTGGGTGGATATCTGGAATGGCGAGCACTGGCTGTCGTGCGACGCCACGCACCAGCGCTTTTCCGACCCCCACTACTGCCGATTGGCGGTGGGGCGCGATTATCTCGATGCCTGCCCGGTGCGCGGCATGCGGCGAGGCGGCGGTGGCGAAGAGATGGCGGCCGTGGTTCATGTGATGCAGGCCCAACAATGACTTATTGCGTAGGTATGCTCCTCAATGAGGGGCTGGTTTTTTTATCCGATTCACGCACCAATGCCGGTGTTGACCAAGTGAACACCTTTCGCAAGATGAAGGTGTGGCAGCGCGCCGGCGATCGCGTGCTGGTGTTGTTGTCCTCGGGCAATCTTTCAATCACCCAATCGGTGGTGAATATCCTCGAAGAGCGCATGCTGGCCGCCGATGTGCCGCATCTTTTCAATGCCCCGAATCTTTTCGAAGCGGCCACCTGCGTGGGGGAAGCCTTGCGCGAAGTGCGCCGGCGCGATGGCGAAAGCCTGGAAGAAATGGGCATTGATTTCAATGCCGCGCTCATTCTGGGCGGGCAGATCGCCGGCGAGCCGCATCGGCTGTTCCATGTCTATGCCGCCGGCAATTTCATTGAAGCCACCCCTGAGACGCCCTTTTTCCAGATCGGTGAATCCAAATACGGCAAGCCGATTCTCGATCGCGTGATCACGCCCGACAGCTCGCTGGATGAAGCCGCCAAATGCGCGCTGATTTCGATGGATTCCACCATTCGCAGCAATCTCTCAGTCGGCTTGCCGCTGGATTTTTTAAGCTATCAGCGCGATACGCTCACGGTGCAGCGACAGGCCACCATCGATGCCGACGACCCGTATTTCGCGATGATTCACTCGCGCTGGGGGGCGGAATTGCGACGGGTGTTTTCAGAGCTGCCCAACCCGACTTGGGGGATTTGAAGCAGGGCGCTTGTGCCCCGGCTGGGCCATCATGGGGCGCCTCGGCTCTGGTGTCGATTGCACAGCGGTGGCTGCAGTGGCGGATAGGTTCGTATGGGCCCACGCCACCCCGTTTGTCGTTCGGCAAGATGCCTTAAGTAGGGCCGACTCCCGCCTTCCCGGCCGTCATTGATATACTCCCGGCTTCTTTGGCAGATGCTGCACCGCCCAATATGAAACTCCTGCTCTCGTTGCTTGCGCTTTTGCTGAGCTTGACCGCCCAGGCCCAAAGCTTTGCGGCCCCGCCCACGGTGGCGGCGAAATCCTGGATGTTGCTGGATGTGACCAGCGCGCAGATTCTCGCCAGTGCCGCTGCGGATGAGCGCGTCGAGCCCGCCTCGCTCACCAAGCTGATGACGGCATATCTAACCTTTTCCGCGCTCAAGCAAAACCGCATTTCGCTTACTCAGAATGTCACGGTGTCGGATCGCGCTTGGCGCACGGGTGGTTCGCGCATGTTCATCGAGCCCAATAAACCAGTGAGTGTCGATGATCTCGTCCACGGCATGATCATCCAGTCCGGCAATGATGCGTGCGTCGCGCTGGCCGAGCTGATCGCCGGCTCGGAAGAAAATTTCGTCCAGCTCATGAACCGCGAAGCGGCGCGGCTGGGGCTTAAAAATACCCAATTCAAAAACGCCACCGGGCTCACTGAGCTTGGCC
>JBEAUN010000265.1:0-5797 GCA_041161415.1 Pseudomonadota bacterium
GTGTCGTCGGCAGCGTCAGATGTGTATAAGAGACAGGGTCTGCGCCGTCATGGCCGCGATCGTCGGCGCAGCGGGCTTGCCGCCCACGCTGGCCGCGGCCCGCGCAGGTAAAAAAATCCTCCTCGCCAATAAAGAATCCCTTGTCATGGCCGGCCCGCTTTTTCTTGAAGCGGTCAAGCGCGGCGGGGCCACGCTGTTGCCGATCGACAGCGAACACAACGCCATCTTCCAATCCCTGCCTGGCAATTTTTCCGGCGAGCTCAATCAAAGCGGCGTGAAGCGTATCGTGCTCACCGCATCGGGCGGGCCGTTTCGCACCTGGCCGCTTTCCGCGCTAGCTGATGTGACCCCCGAGCAGGCGATCAAGCATCCGAATTGGTCGATGGGAAAAAAGATCTCGATCGATTCCGCGACCATGATGAACAAGGGGCTTGAAGTCATCGAAGCCTGCTTGCTTTTCGGCGCCAGCCCCGATCAAGTCGAGGTGCTGATTCACCCCCAAAGCGTGATTCACTCGATGGTGGATTATGTCGATGGCTCCACGTTGGCTCAACTCGGCAACCCCGACATGCGCACCCCGATCGCTCATGCGCTGGCCTGGCCCAACCGCATGGCCTCCGGCGTGAGCGTGCTTGAGTTATCGAAAATCGGCCGACTTGATTTTGAAGAAGTGGATTTTGCTCGGTTCCCCTGCCTCTCGTTGGCCTACGCTGCCCTGCGCGAAGGGGGTAGTGCACCGGCGATATTGAATGCTGCCAATGAAATTGCGGTGGAGCACTTCCTTCAGTATCGCTTGCGTTTTATCGATATCGCCAAGGTCATTGAGGCAACGCTCGATGCGTTGCCGGCCCAGCCGCTGAAAAGCCTTGACGATATCTTTTTGGTGGATAATGAAGCACGTCATGTGGCGCAGGCTAAGGTCGCCCAGGCCCAGCCTGTTGCGCCCTGACGAAATTATCTCCCTTGAGCGCAGCGAGCGGGCCTTTGACCCTCACGGCAGTAACTCGCCAGGGCGGGTTTCCAAACGATCCGTGTTACGCCGCTGGCTTCTTAGTTGATATCGCGGCATGTTGGCAGCGCCCGCCGAATCTCGACTGGAAAGTTCCGCTTCGAGCGCGAGGTAGGCTTCACACAGTATTCGCGCATCGATCAAAGCGCCGTGCACAGTGCGTGATCGTGTGTCGATATTCAATCGCTGGCACAGAGAATCCAAATCGTTTTTTTGGCCAGGGAATGCCATGCGGGCCAAGGCAATCGTGTCCTCCACCCCGCTGGTGATCTGAGACAGCTGTGGGTGATTGGGGGCGCCAGAAACCGCTTCCCGTCACGCTGCACGCACGCGGGTAGCATCAAGCTCCGTCTCAAACAGAATGCCCATCAGATCGCGATTGCGACGCTTGTAGTGCTTGCGCATGGCCCGCGCGAGCGCATCGCTCACCTCTTCGTCAGTGCGCGAAATCGGGCGGCGGTTTTGTTCGATCAGGGAAAGGAAAACGCGGTTTTCTTCTGGGCGAGAGATGTTTTCGACGTCGAAGATTTGATTGGCCGCAAGGGGCTCAACCTGTTCAAGGAATCGGCCTATTTTCTGCAAGCGCGCATTGTCTTCACTGTGATAGCGCATCAGGGGGTGATCAGCCGGCGCATGCGAAAAACCTTGGCGAAGTTGCTGTTTGTTTTCCAGCAAACTTTTCTCAGCCCGCAGATGAGAGATCATGAAACTACGCCAGGCGGGGTTGCCCTGTGAGATCACTTGGCGATAGTGCCCATGGGTCATGGCGGTTGACTTTTTCATCAGCACACGCTCAAAGGTATTCCGCGCCATAGCGATGCCATGACCGCCGGCTAATTGCCGCAGCGCATGGGTCAGGGCCGAAATGCGCGCATAAAAACCGCTTGCGGCTTTCAATGGGGCACTGCGTTTAGGCAAGTTGTAATG
This sequence comes from Pseudomonadota bacterium, assembly GCA_041161415.1. Taxonomy (GTDB): domain Bacteria; phylum Pseudomonadota; class Gammaproteobacteria; order Burkholderiales; family Rhodocyclaceae; genus JBEAUN01. Next base: position 1,937 of record JBEAUN010000265.1, read on the forward strand.
ATGATCGATGCGCGTGCGCAAGTTTTGCCAGGCTTTACGTTGATGATGAAGCGTTTGAAACACACCGCTGCGGTAATGCAGTCCCTTGCTCGGGGTTGCCACTGCGACCGGCGCGGGAGCCGGCGCCGAATCTTCATCGTCATCGTCATCCCCAGCGGAATTGCTGCTTGAGTCGATGAAGTTATTAGCGAGCAGGGGAGTATGCTCAAGGCTCCTTGGCATGGCGGGAGCGACCCGACTTGCGCGAGTCGACCTGGTGGTGTGATGTGCCGTTTCGGTGTGAGACGTATCACCTCGCGTGGTTGTCGAAGTTGGCGAAGACGGCGTGTCCAGTGCATCGAGGTTCTGAATGAAGTCGCGATCAATCAGAGCGTCGTCTTGATAGGTATATCGATCGTAACTACTGCGACGCCGGTCGAAAAAGAAAATGGCGGCGCCCACTGTGCCTAAGATCGCTGCACCCAAAAAAACGCCAGTCAGCGCCCAACCCACCGGGGAGGAGAGCGCAAAGCCACCCACGGCAAGGGCTGCGATCGTCACACCCACTTTGACCGTCGCACTCGCCCCAAGAAGGCTTGCAGCAGCCACGCGAAACTTGGCGAAGCGCTTAAAACGGCGATAGAACTTTTCGCGGATCGAAAACTTGCGATCGAAAAATGCGGCGTAGTCGGCGATGTGGCTGTCCTGATCGTGGGCTTTCAGGTAGTCACGGGCCTGAGGGGCTGCGCCATCAAAAGCGTTTTTCATCAGTGAGGCTCGGCGCAGCTGGAAGATTGATTCAGTGAGCTGGAAAATCCCGGCGATTGGCGCCAGGGCGAAGGAGGCGACCAAACCAAAGGTGCTGACCCCGGCGCTGCCAGCGGTGGCGATGAGAGATGAAACGCCTTTGCCAGTAGCAACTGCCGCGATCTTCGCGCCGATCGACGCGAGCATGTTACCAAACACCGCACCGCGGTCGATCGCCGAGGAGATTGCTTCGGCCACGTTGTTTCTGCGCAACTTGAGGGCCGCTTTGTTCTCGTCGGTTTTCTTTCTCAGTACGGCGTGTTCCGCTTGAAAAAGGGCGGCATGCTCCGGGGTTGCCTGTTGCAGACGCGCCGCGGCGGCGTCCAGCCTGACTTTAAGTGCGGCTTCGCGGGTCTTGAGTGCATGGCAAGCATTCACGCCTTCCGCCGCTTGTTTGGCTGCATGCCAGGAAAATGCGCCCGCCAAGGGTGCAAGCAAAACACCGAATGCGCCATCGATCGCAAAGCCTGCCGTGGTGCCCGCAGTCTGCTCGGCGCCGACATAGCCAAGCCCGGTTTTGTCTGGCGTGGGACCTAACGGCACTGCACCTCGGGTGAGGCCGCAGCCATCGGCGTAGCGCAGCAAATAAGCGCCACGCCTTGCGTGGAAGCCGTTGGCGAAGCCACGCTTGGTGCCGGTAATCGCGAGTCGCCGCTTTGTGGGTGCCATGCACTCAACGGCGCCTGAGCGCTCAGACGCTTCATCATTAGCTGACACAGCGTCAATGCGCCGAAGCCGCGCGCGCAGCCGCTCGGCCTGCATGTGGCTGGTGGTCTCGAAGCCCAAGTCGTTTGAAGAAGGGCCGGTGACCGAAGCGCTGCTTGAGCGGTGGAGGGAATCTTCGGTGTCTTCGGGCGTGATAGGGCCCTCTGAGCTGGTTTGTTGCAATCCAGGAAGACTGAACCGCACAGACCTTGCCGCACCCGAGATTTCCGGCACGTTTTACCCCTCCAGCATCTGGCGGCTGATTTTGAATTCGCCGCTTTGTTATCCCTTTTTTTCCAGGCGGCAGTCTAGGAGGAAAGGGTTGCGGTTTTTTGAAGGGATTGTGACGGCTATGTTACAGCCCGATCGCGCAACCAGCACTCAGCCAGACCGGTATTAAAAATTTCATCCCCCTGAAACCAAACGGTAACAATCCGATTTCAAGGTGACGGTATGACAACCGAATACCTCGAATCAAAAGACTCGTCCGCCGAGCATTTTCGGGCGATCTGGATTTCGGATGTGCATCTGGGCACGCCTGGGTGCAAGGCGGAGTTTCTTCTTGATTTCTTACGCCATCATGATGCCGACACCTTGTTTTTGGTGGGCGACATCATCGACGGCTGGCAGCTTCGTCGCGGCTGGTATTGGCCGCAAAGCCACAATGATGTGGTGCAGAAGATACTGCGCCGCGCCCGGCATGGCACGCAGGTGACCTTCGTGGCGGGCAATCACGATGAATTCGCGCGCCAGTTCCTTGGGCTGTCTTTCGGCGGTATTCGCATCGTGGATGATGCAAGCCATAAACTCAAAGATGGCCGCACCTTGTGGGTCACCCACGGCGATCTTTTCGATGGTGTGGTGCGCCATGCCAAGTGGCTCGCGCACCTGGGCGATCGGCTGTATGCACTGGTGCTGTTTCTCAATAACCACTTCAATCGGCTGCGCCATCGAATGGGCTTGTCGTATTGGTCGCTCTCGCAATACCTCAAACACAAAGTCAAAAACGCCGTCGGGTTCATCACCGATTTCGAACACGCGCTCACCGAAGAGGCGCGTCGGCGTGGCTTTGATGGCGTGGTGTGCGGCCATATCCACAAGGCCGAGATTCGCATGGTGGATGGCATCCTCTACTGCAACGATGGTGATTGGGTGGAGAGTCTCACCGCTTTGGTTGAGACCCAACAAGGCGAATTGAAGTTGATTCACTGGCCGCATCGGCGTCTTGCGGCTGGAGGGATGCAAATCGACAAGACGCCCCAGCCACTTCACGGGAGCACCAATGCACTCACAGAAGCTTAGACGCCTGCTGATCGTCACCGATGCCTGGGAGCCGCAAGTCAATGGCGTGGTGCGTACCCTGCAGAACACTCGCCGCGAACTCAAGGCGCTGGGGGTTGAGGTGGAGATGATCACCCCGCTTGAATTCAAGACGCTGCCATGCCCCACCTACCCGGAGATTCGCCTCTCGCTCACCACGGCCTCACACATGCGCCGTCGGCTAATCGGCGCCAAGCCGGATGCGCTGCATATCGCCACCGAAGGCCCGCTTGGGTGGGCGGCGAGCAAGGCAGCCAAGGCCTTGGGGTGGCGTTACACCACTGCCTATCACACGCGGTTTCCGGAATACATCCATGCTCGCTTTGGTGTCCCTTTGTCGTTGTCCTATGGCGTTTTTCGCCGCTTCCATCAAGGCGCCCATGCTGTTCTTGCGCCCACGGCAGCGGTGATTGCAGCGCTCAATGAAAGGGGCTTTTCTCGTGTGGTGCATTGGTCTCGCGGTGTGGATCACGAGATTTTCAAGCCACTCGAAAAGGCTCCCGCCCGCAATCCGGAGCGGCCGGTGTTTTTGTACGCCGGGCGGCTGGCCGTGGAAAAAAACATCGAAGCCTTCCTGAAGCTCGATCTGCCCGGTGAAAAATGGGTGGCGGGGGAGGGGCCGTTGGCGGAAATGTTAAAGCGTAAATATCCTGATGTGCGCTACATCGGCGTGTTGCCGCAGGCTGAGCTGGCTGCGCTGTATAACGCAGCGGATGTATTCGTCTTCCCCAGCCTCACCGACACCTTTGGGCTGGTGATGGTCGAGGCCATGGCCTGCGGGCTGCCGGTCGCCGCTTATCCCGTCGCCGGGCCGATCGATGTGGTGGGCAATAGCGGTGCAGGCTCTTTGCGTGAGGACCTGCGTGCGGCGTGCCTTGAAGCGCTTAAAATCCCGCGTGGTGTGGCGATGGCGCACGCGGCTCAATTCACCTGGGCACAGGCCACGCGGCAGTTTTATGACAATCTCGTGCCGGCCGTTTCACCCGATTCCAAACTGCAGTCAGCCTGAGTTCATCAATGAAACCGTCCAAAGGGCAGGGGGGTGAGGGT
>JBEAUN010000285.1:0-2687 GCA_041161415.1 Pseudomonadota bacterium
CCTCCGCCGTCTGGGCAGGCAGCGCGGCAGGCAGCGCAGCAGGCTTGGGCGCGCGCACCTTGCGCGGCTCGCGCCGGGCGGCGGTGAGCCGGGCATCAAAGTTGGTCACGATCGGCTCGGGCTGATCGGGAAAATGCCAGGCCACTCCCAGCACCACCGCAGCATGCGCCACGGCCGAAAGCGCGAGCGCAATGCAGAGGCGGCGCAGGGCGGATCTCATGACTCGCAATCCGGCCAGATCAAGGCGCCTGGCAAGGGCGGAGGATCCGCATGCACCACCTTGCCCGCCACGAGTTGGATGGACCCGGCCAAAAACCAGCGAATCGCGGCCGGGTATATACGGTGCTCGGCCTCCAGCACGCGGGCCGAGAGCGTACTCTCGGTGTCATCGTCCCGCACTGGCACCGCGGCCTGAATGACAATCGGCCCGTGATCCAGATCGCTCGTTACAAAATGCACTGTGCAACCGTGGATCCGCACGCCCTCCTCAAGGGCCCGTCGATGGGTATGCAGCCCCGGGTAGGCCGGCAGCAATGACGGATGAATATTCATCAGCCGACCTTCATAACGCGCCACAAAGCCCGCGGTCAGGACGCGCATGAAACCGGCCAGCACCACAAGGCTGGGGGCGTAGCTGTCGATGACTTTTGCGAGCGCCTCATCAAAGGCCTCGCGGCTTGGAAATTGGGTGTGATCGACCACCGCGGTGTCGATGCCTTGTTCGGCTGCGAATTCCAAGCCAGCGGCCTCGCGCTTATTGCTGATCACGGCGAGCACCCGCCCTGGGTGGGCGGCGACAATCGAGCGCAGATTGCTGCCGCGACCGGAGATCAACACGACAATGGAGGCTGGTTTAGTCATCACACTCTCCCCGCTTTCGGGGGCTCAAAGGAATCAAAATAACGCCCTCACTTGATGGGCAGAAACACCGCCGTGGCCATGCTTTGTGCGGCGGTGATAATCACCCGCTGCGAACGCTCGGCCATCACCTGGCTCAACACATCCAGCCCGCCGATGATGCGCCCCATTTCGCGTTCGAAGCTTAAATTGCGCGGTGGGCCCATGTCATTGGACAACAAAATGAGGTTTCCATCCACATCGCGGTCGTTATTCATTTTCCAGGCGGCGATTTCGACATTGCGAGCAGCATTGAAAAGCCGCTGCGGATCGAGCTCATCCGTGACAAAAAACGCCACCTTGTCGTTGAAGGCCGTCTGCACCATGCTGGCAAGCCCCACCGAGAGCGCCAAGACCCGGTCGCCAGTGTAATCTGGCCGGAAAGCAAGCGACAGCGCCTCGATATCCCGACGGTTTTCAAGCTCAGGCAGGCGCCACTGGTGCGGGGTGTCATAAATTCGCGAGAGCGCCGCCTCAAGGCTTGGCTGGCCACTTTTTTTCCATTCGCGCGGGTTGCGTTTGTAGAGCTTTTCGGTGAGCCGCCGCAGGCTCACGAAGACCTCGCGCTGGTGGGCTTCAGCAAAACGATCGACGGTGCTTTTAGCCAGCACAGCGGGATTGAACGCAGCAGCCGGTGCTGATTTTGGCGGCGCTGTGCCTTGGCCTGCGCAACCAAATAGGCCAATCAGAAGCCACCCCCAGCGCCACATGATGCTGCTACGCCGCCCTCGAAAAACGATGCTTAAGCCAACCCACAATGACCGGCATGAGCGAGATTAAAATAATCGCCACGATCACTGCGGAAAGGTTGTTGCGAATGAACGGCACATTGCCGAATAAATACCCCGCGATGGTCAGCGAAAACACCCACACGCAGCCGCCAAAAAAATCCACCACCACAAAGCGCGGGTAAGTCATGCGCCCCACCCCCGCCACAAAGGGCGCAAAGGTGCGGGCAATCGGCAGGAAGCGCGCGATCACCAGCGTCTTGCCACCATGTTTTTCATAAAAGGCGTGGGTCTTTTCGAAGGCGGCTTTATTGAAAAACCGCGAATCCTCCCAGCGGAATACCCGCGGCCCGACGGTGTGGCCGATCCAGTAATTGGTGTTGTCACCCAACACGGCGGCGGTGAGCAGCACTGCGCAGAGCACCGTGATATCCATGCCGCCCGTGGCCGCCAAGGCGCCCGCAACGAACAACAGCGAATCGCCTGGCAGGAATGGAAACACCACCAAGCCGGTTTCGCAAAACACGATCAGAAACAAAATGGCGTAAATCCAGGTGCCGTATTGGGCGATCAGCACAGCCAGGTATTTGTCCAGGTGCAAGATGATGTCGATGAAGCTTGCGAGCAATTCCATGGAATGGGCGGCACTTTGAAAACAGCGCGCATGATAACAGCGTTGCACGCGGTCAGGCCGGGCGGATTGATTTGTGCCCGGAACCAGCCCGGCAGGCTGTTCGCGCCGGGGGCGAGGCGATGGTTCTCAACTAAAAAGCCCATTCGCCCTGAGCAAGGTCGTTGAGTGGGCGGCCTTGCCAAGCACTGCGGTGCAAACACAGCGCCCATTCACCCAACAAGCTCGCTCAGGGCAAACACCCGACTCACCAGGCATATAGCCTCCATCCTCAATTTGGACGTTCGCCCTCTCACTCCCCTCTTTCGGTATTGGCATAGGGGGGCCGCGATCATGGCAGCCGCCCCTGCCACACCACCCGGCATGCGGGTCCGCACCGGGCGGTTCGAGCGCTTGAGGTCACGACAATCGTGGCACCCCCAACCGATCGA
>JBEAUN010000291.1:0-3502 GCA_041161415.1 Pseudomonadota bacterium
GGGGCCGACTGATTGGTGCCCCACCCCGACCGATTGTCGTCATACCCGCCCAACCCCAGCACAAAGGATGCACCCGCCTCGCCTTCGCCCTGATAGCGCAGTTCATAGTCGAGGCTGTTGCGAACCATCCCGCGATGCGCGATCAGATATTCCAGATCAACCAGGCGTGCCAGATGCACCTTGAGCTGCGTATCCCCCCAGCCGCAGTGCTCGCGCAACTGCCGGCGGCTAAAGCGCCAATCGGCGCGGTTTGGCGGCGCCCAGGCGTGCAGCACGGAGAGAAGTTTTCTGGTTTGCGGCGGCAATTCATCCAGCGTGCGCCCCAGCACCTCATGCGCCAGCCGATTGGCGATCTCGATATCGGTGCGACTGACTTCGATGTACTCAAGCCGCTTGCCCCCATGCTCGACGCTTTTAACCTCGCGCTGGCATTGGTGCAGCAGCGCGACCACGGCAATCAGGCTGAGGTATTTCATGTGGTCACGCCGCGCACGCGTCTTGTGGTCAAGGAAGGTGAGTTCATCAGCAAAGGGATTGACCACCGCCAGCGGGCGGAGCAGGCGCTGGGCGTTGCGGTGCAGGCTGATGATGTCCTCGCGCTCAGCAGACTGAATCAGCCCCGCCAGCGTTTGACGTTTTCTTTGCAGCGCGAAGATGGCGCGGGTCTGCTCACGCGACTCATTGACCGAGAGCACCAGACACCGATTCAACAATTCTTCGTCGATGTCGATGGCAGTGGTGGTCATGAACAGCATCACCGGCCCCTCGACACAGTATTCATGGGTGGTGAGCCGACCGGTCTCGGGGTCCTTGCCGGTGGAAGCCATGCTCACCCGGCCGTCCGATTGCAGGAGCTTCAACGCATAAGCGGCATTGGTGGCGCCTTCTTCTTCGGCAATCGCGAGGATTTTGTTTTTGAGGTTCGATTGCCCCATGTAAAAAATGCTCTGCCCGCTCATCGCCGAATAACGTGATACCGCCTCATCGGGCATGAGTGAGAGGATGGCATCCATCAGCGAGGATTTACCCGCCGCGCTGGACGATTGAATCAGCACGGCGAGTGGCCTATCCAGTAGCCGCGAGGTGGCCGCGAGATAGCCGACCAGGGTATTGCTCTCCTCGCCGACGATGCCAATCGAAGCGAAGTCCAACTGAATGCGCGACATGAGATCAGGCGACTTCAACAAGGCCATCGCCGCGGTGTATTGCGCCTCGGTCATCGCCGGCACGTGGCCGCGCGCGGCGTCCTGAGATTTCAACCGCTCGGCTTGCAGTTGCTCGAGGGCAATGAGCACCCGCCCCAGATCGTGCTTGATGGTGTCCTCGGCTTCACACACCTCGATGCTCGCTTGTTTGATGTACTGGGCGCGGGCCTTGGCGCTGTAGAGATCCAGGGTGTCGACATGGAAATGCTCGCCCCGGCTCACCAAGAGATTGATGCGCAGCGACTCGGCCGACAGTGCCTTCTCCCAGCCGCGAACACGGTAGCGGCGGGTTTCATATTCGAGGTGCAGATCACCCTCGGGCACGGCAACCGGCACGGACACAGCCGACTCAGGCGGCTGTTGCGGCAAGGACGCATCGGGCAAGGATTCAGGTTCAGGCTCAACAGCCGTCACACCCCCCAGCCAGTGGGCCTGACGCATCAACAGCCGCAAGCCCCGCTCAGGCGGCTGGATGCTTTGCGCAAACGAGTTGGCATCAAGACCCGCGGGGAATTTAAGACGCAGTACTTCGAACCCCGCTTCCACCAACCGGGGGGTAAGCCGCTCGGCGGCGCGGTCTCCGGCTTCATCACCATCGAAGGCAATCAGAATGCGTTTTGCGCCGCTGGCTTTAAGGCACTCGAACACCTCATCGGTAAAGCCTTCCACCCCATACGCCGTGGTCACATTGCAAATACCCGCACACCAGAAAGTGAGCGCATCGATCAAGGCTTCACACAGCACGATGTCACGCTGCCCAACCAGCCCGGCGCGATTGAACACCCCGCGATGGGGGCCGGGAAGATACAGGTGTTTAGGTGTGCCAGCGCGCAGGTTGTCGTGAATCTTGCGGCCATAGATTTCCACCACATGCCCCGCTTCATCGAACACCGGAATCACGAGGCTGCCGTTGAAGTGCTCATGCCCCGATTCCCGTAACAGGCCCACGCGTTGCAAAGCCGTGCGCAGCGCTTCTCCGGTCTTGTTTTTCTTGTCCGGCAGACGAAGCCCCAGGGTGCGATCGGCAAAGCCCAAGCGAAAGGTGTCGATCAACTCGGGATGATTCAGGCCGCGCGCGGCTAAATACGCGAGGGCTTCGGGATTTTCTTTTAGCCGCGTGTGGTAATAGGCGATCGTGTCATCGAGCAGCGCCTGGTCGTCGGCATCAAGCGAGACGGGCGCCGGCAGCGCACGGGCCGTGGCACGCTTGACCGGACGGTCCGCGAAGGCAGCTAAAGAAGGGTCCGCCTTCAAGAGCTCCACCGCGTGACGAAACGACACGCCGCGAAACTTCATCACCCAGTCAATCGGGCCACCGCCCACCTGACAGCCAAAGCAGTGCCACAGATTTTTTGCGGGGGTGACCACCAGCGAAGGCTCGGCGTCCTCGTGAAACGGGCAGCAGCCCAGCCAGTCCTTGCCGGATTTCTTGAGCACAATGCCCGCTTCTTCCACCAGACGTTGCACGCTGACATCAGCCTTGAGCCGTTCGAGTTCGGGGGTGGGGATGCGGGGCATGGTTTTTTGCTTTTGGGTAAAAATGCGTCAAGTCGCGTTTGATGTATTTTTATCGTATCATGCGTGTATCTTTTGAGGAAGCATTCATGACCCCCATTCGTATCATGCAAGACTCCATTTCACCGATGGTTTTGCACGCCATGAGCTTTGCACAGCGAATGATCAGTTTGCGCCGCGAACGCGGCCTGACTCAGCAAGGGTTTGCCGATGCGACCGGCATTCATGTTCAACAAATCAAGCGTTATGAGGCGGGTACTTCGCAGCCCTCGGCCGAGGCGCTCAAGCGCATTGCCAAGTGTTTTGGGGTGACCACCGATTGGTTGTTGTTCGAGGATGCCGAGCGCGGGCCGGATGAGGATTTGCGTTTGCAGTTCGAGGCAATGGGACAGCTCACGCCTGAGGAGAAGGAAGTGGCGCGGGCGGTGTTGGAGGGGTTGTTGATCAAGCATGTGGCGCGTAAGTGGTCGAGCCCCGGGCAGAGCGCCCCGGAGCCCAAGCGGGGGCGGTCGAAGTGAGTGCAACCGCAGAACAGGTGGCAGCGCCGCTGCAGTCTTTGATCGGTAGCCGTATCGTGGTGTTGCGCGGTCAGCGGGTGATGATCGATAGTGATCTGGCTGCGCTCTATGGGGTGGAAACCCGGGTGTTGGTGCAGGCGGTTAAACGTAATATCGCGCGCTTTCCTGCGGATTTTATGTTCCAGCTCACGGGGGAAGAGTTCGCGGGTTTGAGGTCACAATTTGTGATCTCAAACAGCGGGCGCGGCGGGCGGCGGACGGCAC
>JBEAUN010000294.1:0-5010 GCA_041161415.1 Pseudomonadota bacterium
AGCACGGCACGGATTCTTGCTGGGCCTGCCTTGGACAGGCGGGCTTTGCCGCGAACAGATGAGCCGGACTGATGTTCGACGGGCACCAGTCCCAAGTAAGCGGCAAGCTGTTCGGTTGTTGCCCACTTGCGGGCCTACGCCAGGAATACTCAACAGCGGCTCGACCCCGCATTGACCGTCATTCCCGCGCAGGCGGGAATCCAGCGTCGTTGCATTCTGGATTCCCGCCTGCGCGGGAATGACGGGTGAGCCCAGTAGGGGGGTGACGTGTCACCCACGCGTCGGTGGCTCGAAGCGACGGCGTGTGCGGATGCGGAGTGGAATAATCGCTGCCAATGCGTTGTGCGTTTCTAGCCACAACGCGTGGGTCACAAGTGACCCACCCTACAGGTCGTTTTCTCACCTACGGGTCGGTGGCTCGGAGCGATGGCGTGTGCTGATTTTTCCAAGGGCAGGGCGCTGAGGGGGGTCTGTTTTTGCCAAAATCACCCCAACCCCAAAAACAAAAACGGCCAAGCAAGTATTCCTTGCGTTGGCCGTTGATTAGTGCACACTGTTGTGCCTAGTGGAACCGCTCTACTGCAGTGCGTATCGCAAACAGTACAACAACCGCGACACGAACTTGCTAAAACTTGGTGCCCAGAAGAGGACTCGAACCTCCACAGTGTTGCCACCGCCAGGACCTGAACCTGGTGCGTCTACCAATTCCGCCATCTGGGCAAATCGAGGCGCGAATTTTAAAGATAAAAAAAGGTTTGTCAATGACACGAGAACAAAAAAACAAAGCGAATCAGAAAAACAAAAAGCTCCCCGCCTCGCGGCGAAAGGACCCGTTCTTCGAGCGCGAAAAGCAAAAATATGAATTTCCGCTCCCCAGCCGTGAATACATCCTCGAAACGATCGAGGCCATCGGCGTGCCGATGTCCTTTGAAGAGCTCGTCGCGTCGCTGGAGATCAACACCGATGAATGGGAGCCCTTCCTGCGTCGCTTGGGTGCGATGGAGCGTGAGGCCCAACTTATCAAAAACCGCCGCGGCAGCTATCTCATCCCGGACAAGGCGAATCTGATCGCCGGCCGGGTGCAGGGGCATCCGGATGGCTTTGGATTTCTCATCCGCGATGATGGCGGGCCCGATCTTTTTTTAAGCGGCAAGGAAATGCACAAGGTGCTGCATGGCGATCGGGTGATGGCGCGCATCAGCGGCGTGGATCGTCGTGGCCGGCCTGAAGGCAGCATTGTCGAGGTGATCGAGCGCGCCAACACCCGCCTGGTGGGCCGGGTGGTGAATGAACACGGCGTGGAATTCGTGGTGGCTGAGGACAAGCGCATCAGCCAGGAAATCCTCCTCGCGCCGCCTGAGCCCGGCAAGCGCGTCAAGCGCGCGCTGCCCGGCCAAGTGGTGGTGGTTGAGCTGATCGCCCAGCCCGCCAAGCAAGCCCAGCCGGTGGGCAAGGTGGTGGAAATCCTCGGTAATTACGCCGATCCCGGCATGGAAATCGAGATCGCGCTGCGCAAACACGATCTGCCCTTTGAGTTTTCCAAAGAGGCGCTGGCCTACACCAAAAAAATCCCCGATGAAGTGCGCCAGAAAGATCTGGCCCACCGCGAAGATATCCGTCACCTGCCGCTGGTGACCATTGATGGCGAAACGGCCAAGGATTTCGATGACGCGGTCTATTGCGAGCCGCAGGGCAAGGGCTTTCGGCTGATTGTGGCGATCGCTGATGTGAGCCACTATGTCGGCGTCGGCAGTGCGCTCGATCAGGATGCCTATCTGCGCGGCAATTCGGTGTATTTCCCGCGCCGGGTCATCCCGATGTTGCCGGAAAAGCTCTCCAATGGCCTGTGTTCCTTGAACCCCAAGGTGGATCGGCTGTGCGTGGTGTGCGACATGATCGTCACCCACACCGGCGCGATCAAGCGCTATCGCTTTTATCCCGCCGTCATGTATTCCCACGCCCGGCTCACCTATACCCAGGTGGCCGCCGCGCTCTACGACAAAGACGAGTCGGTGCGGGGCGAGCTCTCTGAATTGCTGCCGCACCTTGAAGCGCTCGATGCGGTGTATCGCGTCTTTGCCACGGCGCGGGCCAAGCGGGGCGCGATTGATTTTGAAACCGTCGAAACCCGCATGATCTTCGACGACCACGGCAAAATCGAACGCATCGTGCCCTATGAGCGCAACGACGCTCACCGCGTGATCGAGGAATGCATGCTGGCCGCCAATGTCTGCGCATCGAACTATCTCGCGGAAAACGACCACGCCGCGCTCTATCGCATTCACGAAGGCCCGACCCCGGAAAAGCTTGTGAAGCTGCGCGAATTTTTAAAACAATTCGGCCTCCAACTCACCGGCGGCGAAACCCCGCAGGCGAGCGATTACGCCAAGCTGCTCGACAAGATCAAGCCGCGGCCGGACAAGCAGCTCTTGCAAACCGTGATGCTGCGCTCTTTGCAGCAGGCGGTGTATAGCCCGGATAACGTGGGCCACTTTGGCTTGGCCTATGAGTCCTACACCCACTTCACCTCGCCCATTCGGCGCTATCCAGATTTGCTGGTGCATCGCTCGATCAAGGCGGTGTTGGCCGGCGAGCCTTTCAAGCCGGGTAATTGGGATGAGTTGGGGCTGCATTGCTCCGGCACCGAACGGCGCGCCGATGAGGCCACCCGCGATGTTGAAGCGTGGCTCAAGTGTTATTACATGCGCGACCGGGTGGGCGAAATTTTCACCGGCAGTGTCAGCGCGGTTGTACCATTCGGGCTTTTTGTGGCGCTGGACGAAGTATTCGTCGAGGGCCTGGTGCATATCTCCGAGCTGGGGCGCGATTACTTCAATTTCGATGAGGCGCGCCACCAGATCACCGGCGAGCGAAGCGGCGTGCGCTATCGCTTGTCCGACCGCATCACGGTGCGGCTGGTGCGGGTCGATCTCGAAACCAACAAGATCGATTTCCGGCTGGTGGAGGAGGGCGCCGGTGGCCCGGTGATGATGCCGCATTTCGTGCCGCCGGGCGCGAAGCGCCAGCCCTGATTGCTGACAAGGATTCAAAGTGTCTGATACCCGTTTTATCTACGGCTTTCATGCCGTGCTGGGCAAGCTGCGCGCCGATGCGCGCTCGATCAAGGAAATCTTTCTGCTTGATTCCCGCGCTGACCCGCGCGCTCGTGATTTGCAAAAACTTGCCGAGCTCGCCGGTGTGCGCGTGCTGCCGATCGACCCCAAGCGGCTTGATGGCATGGTGGGCGGCGCCCGCCACCAGGGTGTGGTTGCGCGGGTCGATGCCCAGATCAAGGCCTTGCAACTCGATGATGTGCTCGACACGCTCACCGACCCGGCCTTGCTGCTGGTGCTCGATGGCGTGCAAGACCCGCACAACCTGGGCGCTTGCCTGCGCGTGGCGGATGGCGCCGGCGTGCATGCCGTGATCGCACCGCGTGATCGCGCTGTGGGGCTCAATGCCACGGCGATTAAGGTCGCCAGCGGCGCGGCGGATTCAGTGCCCTATATCACCGTCACCAACCTCGCTCGCAGCCTGCGCGAGATGCAGGAACGCGGCATCTGGTGCGTGGGCGCGGCCGGTGAGGCTGAAAAGGATTTGTATCAACTCGATCTCACCGTGTCGCTCGCCTGGGTGCTGGGCGCCGAGGGCGACGGCCTGCGGCAACTCACCCGCAAGACCTGCGATCAACTGGCCCGCATCCCCATGCATGGCGCGGTGGAAAGCCTGAATGTTTCGGTGGCAAGCGGCATTTGCCTCTATGAAGCCCGCCGCCAGCGCGGTGGCTGAGGCCGGATTGCGGGTGTTTTACTGCCCGTTTTGATTCTCGCGCCAAATGCCCGTATAATCGCGCCCCTTTACCACCTTGCCCCACCGCAATTCGCATGGCGGGGGGCTTTATCCAAAAGGAGCTTACATGCGACATTACGAAGTTGTATTCATCGTCCACCCGGATCAGTCCGAGCAGGTTCCGGGCATGGTCGAGCGTTACAAGACGCTCGTCACCGGCCGCGGTGGCGTCATCCACCGTCTGGAAGACTGGGGCCGTCGTCAGCTGGCCTACCCGATCCAGAAAGTTCACAAAGCTCACTATGTTCTGATGAACATCGAGGCCGATTTCGAAACGCTCGCCGAGCTTGAGACCGCCTTCCGCTTCAATGATGCCGTGCTGCGCCACCTCACCATTCAGGTGAAGAAGGCTGTCATCACGCCCTCGCCGATGATGAAGGAAGAAAAAGCGAAATCCTTGAGCGCCGCGCCCGAAGCCAGCGCCACGGAGAGTGCAGGCGCCTGATGCCCCTTGATGCGGCTGCCGCGAAGGATGATCTGCCCGGTGAAAACCGGCTGATTCTTTCTGGCGCGGTGATCGAGTGCTCGGCGCTGCGGCGCACGCCGGCCGGGGTGGCGGTGCAAGGCTTCAAGCTTTTGCATCAATCCCGGCAGATGGAAAACGGCTTGGCCCGCGATGTCACGGTCGAGCTTGAAGCCATCGCAGTCGGCTCGCTCGCGTTGGTTGCCAAAGCCGCGCAGATGGGCAGCAAAGTCAGGCTGGAAGGGTTTCTCGCGCAGAAAAGCCTGCGAAATGGAAGACCCGTCCTGCATGTGGAAAAAATCGAATTTTTGGAAGGATAACGAACATGGCATTCAAACCCAAAGCAGGTGGCCCCAAGCGCAAGGACGAGCGCGGTGGCCGCAGCCTTTTCAAGCGTCGCAAATTCTGCCGCTTCAGCGCCGAGAAGATCGAAGAAGTCGATTACAAAGACATCGAGATCCTCAAGGACTTCATCACCGAAACCGGCAAGATCATGCCGGCCCGCATCACGGGCACCAAGGCCCGCTACCAGCGTCATCTGGGTGTGGCTATCAAGCGCTCGCGCTTTTTGGCCCTGATGCCCTACACCGACCTGCACAAGTAAGAGGCCAGCATGGAAATCATTCTGATGGAAAAGGTGACCAATCTCGGTAACCTCGGCGACAAGGTTCGCGTGAAAGACGGCTATGCCCGCAACT
>JBEAUN010000324.1:0-4591 GCA_041161415.1 Pseudomonadota bacterium
GTCTCGGTGTTCCGCATCCACGGCATGACGCATGCCGCGCCGGTTGAAAAGCGCGCCAAGGCCCCCGCCCGCAGCGCCGCCCCGATCATCACCCCCGCTGCGAGCGCCCCCGCGCGCGCCAAACCCAAAGCACTCGCCCCGCTCAAAGAGGCGCCCAGCAGCGCTGCGGGCGACTGGGAAAGTTTCTAAGGAGACCACGGCATGAGCAAAATCATTCTCACGGTCGATGACTCGCCCTCCATCAGGCAGATGGTGGCCATGACGCTCAAGATGGGCGGCTATGAAGTGATCGAGGCAGTCGATGGTGTCGATGGCGTGGATAAAGCCATGCATAACGAGATCGACCTCATCATCACCGATCAAAACATGCCCAACATGGACGGCCTCACCCTGACCCGCGAGCTGCGGGGCACCGATCGCCATGCCCGCACGCCGATCATGATGCTCACCACCGAATCCAGCGCCGAGATGAAAGCGCAGGGCAAGGCCGCCGGGCTCACTGGCTGGATGGTGAAGCCCTTCCATCCGCAAACCCTGCTCGCTGTCATCGACAAGCTCCTGCCATGAGCATGGATCTCGACATGAGCCAGTTTGTCGCCATCTTCGTTGAAGAGGCGCACGAACATCTGGCGAACATGGAAGCGCAGTTGGTGGCGCTCTCGGTGGAGCAGGCCAGCCCGGCGCAATTCAATGAAATCTTCCGCGCTGCGCATTCCATCAAGGGCGGCTCCGCCACCTTTGGGTTGAGCGATGTTACCGGCATCGCCCATGAGCTTGAATCGCTGCTTGATCGGCTGCGGAATAGCCAACTCTCGCTCACCGCCGAGATGGTCGATGCGCTGCTGAAATCCCGCGATCTGATCGCGCAGATGGTGGCAGCCTTTGAAGGCAAAGGCAGCGTCGATCAGGCCGAGGTGATGCAAACCTGCGAGTGGCTCAAACGTCTGGCGGGCAACACCGCAACGCCCCCCGCCAGCGCCCCGCAAATCAAAGGCGAAGGCCGCGAATTCGGCTTTTTCGAAAACGCGCCAGCCGCGCCCCCCGCGCCCAGCCTGCCGGGCGAGGGCGAGAAATTTGGCTTCTTTGAAAATGCCCCAGCCGCACCCAAGCCAGCCAACGCCCCCGCCCCTGCCCCGGCCGCCGCACACGGCACAGTGGGCTTTGAATCCAGCTCGATTCGGGTCGGGGTGGAAAAGGTCGATCAGATCATCAATCTGGTGGGCGAGCTCGTCATCACCCAAGCAATGCTGGCGCAGATGGCGCAAAGCACCGACATGGCCTTGCAAGAGCGCCTCGCCTTGAGTCTTGCGCAGCTCGACCGCAACACCCGCGATCTGCAAGAAGCCGCGATGTCGATTCGCATGATGCCGATCTCGGCGGTGTTCAATCGCTTCCCGCGGGTGGTGCGCGATCTCGCCTCACGCCTCGGCAAGCAAGTGGAATTGCGGCTGGTGGGTGAAGGCACCGAGCTTGATAAAGGTCTCATCGAAAAAATCACCGACCCGCTCACTCATTTGGTGAGAAACAGCCTCGATCATGGCATCGAGCCGCCTGAGGAGCGCATCAAGGCCGGCAAGAGCGCCCAAGGCGTGATTACGCTCTCGGCCTCGCACCAGGGCGGCAATATCGTGATCGAAGTGCGTGATGATGGCCGCGGGCTGAATCGCGAGCGCATTCTCGCCAAAGCGCGGGAGCGCGGTCTGCCGGTGCCGGAGAATCCACGCGACGAGGAAGTCTGGGCGCTGATTTTTGAAGCGGGCTTTTCCACCGCAGAGCAAGTCACCGATGTCTCCGGCCGCGGCGTGGGCATGGATGTGGTTCGCAGCAACATCCTCTCCATGGGCGGACGGGTGGAGATCGCAAGCCAAGCGCAGCGCGGCACCACCATGACCGTGCGCCTGCCGCTCACGCTGGCGATTCTGGATGGCATGTCGGTGGGCTGTGGCGATGAGACATTCATCCTGCCCTTGGGCACGATCGTCGAGTCGCTCCGCCCCGCGCAAGATGCTGTGAAAACCATCACCGGGCGTGGCCGGGTGGTGCCGATCCGCGGGGAATATCTGCCGGTGATCTCGCTCGCCGCCGTGATGAATATCCCGGCCTGCGCAAAGGCTGAGCATGAGGGCATTCTGGTCATCATGGAAACCGGCCAGCGGCAGGTGGCGCTATTTGTCGACGCCCTGCTCGGCCAGCATCAGGTGGTGATCAAAAGCCTGGAAACGAATTACCGCAAGGTGCCCGGCATCTCGGGCGCCACCATCATGGGCGACGGCCGCGTGGCGCTGATTCTGGATATCGCCAGCATCACCCGCATGGGCCTTGCTGCTGCCGCCGCCGAGACTGCCCACGCATGAGGAGCCCCGCCATGACCGAAGCCGCCACCCTCACTCAATCGCGAGAGCTGCTGACCTTCTTGCTGGGCAATGAGAACTACGGGATCGACATCCTGAAGGTGCAGGAAATCCGCGGCTATGAAGCGGTGACGCGCATCGCCAATGCGCCCGAGCATGTCAAAGGCGTGATCAACCTGCGCGGCAATATCGTGCCGATTGTGGATATGCGCATCCGCTTCGGACTGCCGCGTGCGGAATACGACAGCTTCACCGTGACCATCATCCTGAATGTCGGCCACAAGGTGGTGGGAATTGTGGTCGATGGCGTGTCCGATGTGGTGCGTCTCGAGCCCGAGCAAATTCAGCCCGGCCCGGCGATGGCTGCGATCGATGAGAGCTGCATCACGGGGCTGGGCACACTGGATGACCGCATGCTGATTCTGCTGGATATCGATGCGCTGATGCAGGGCATCGAGGGATAAATGACCGACACCCTGCCCGAGCGCGAATTTGAATTCACCCAGGCGGATTTCAAGCGGGTATGCGAGCTTATTCGCGCCCATGCCGGCATCGCGCTGGCGGCGAGCAAACATGAGATGGTCTACACCCGGCTGGTGCGGCGGCTGCGCGCGCTTTCTGTGGCGCGCTTTTCCGATTATCTCGACCGCCTGGAGCGCGATGATGGCGAGGAATGGGAGCACTTCACCAATGCGCTCACCACCAACCTCACTTCCTTTTTTCGCGAGCCGCATCATTTTCCGATTCTCTCAAGGCTTCTGAAATCGCTGCATCGCAATCGCCCCTTGCGCATCTGGTGCGCCGCCGCCTCCACGGGCGAGGAGCCCTGGTCACTCGCCATCTGCGCATGTGAGACCTTCGACACCTTAAGCCCGCCGGTGCAGATTCTGGCGAGCGATGTGGACACCAATGTGTTGGCTACAGCAAAGGCCGGCGTGTATGACATGGAGCGCGTCACCCACCTGCCGCAATCGCAGCTGCAACGCTTTTTTCAGCGTGGCACCGGCGAAAATTCGGGGCTGGTGCGCATGCATCCGAAACTGCATGAGCTGATGAGCTTTCGGGCCATCAATCTGCTCGACTCGCACTACGGTTTGTCGGCACCTTTCGATGCGATTTTTTGTCGCAATGTGATGATCTATTTCGACAAGCCTACGCAATACCGGGTGCTGCAAAATCTGATGCCGCTTCTGGAGCCCGACGGCCTGCTGTTCGCCGGGCACTCGGAGAGCTTCTTCCACGCCGCTGACATCGTTCGCCTTCGCGAACACACGGTGTATGAACGCATCATGGCACCGGGGAGCTTGAAAAAATGAGCGACCCGATTCATCAAGCGCCCAGCGAAAATTTTTATTTCGAATCGGCTTTCAATAGCCAGGCGGCCAAGATTCTGCCCGGCGAATACCATGTCACCAATCAAAACATTGTGCTTGTGACCTTACTGGGCTCCTGCGTCACGGCCTGCATTCGCGACCCTTTGAACGGCATTGGCGGCATGAATCATTTCTTGTTGCCCGACACCAGCAATAAACAAGGCCCTGGCTCTGATTCCGCGCGCTATGGGGCCTATGCGATGGAGTTGCTCATCAACCAGCTCACTAAAATGGGCGCCGCGCGCCGCCGGCTGGAGGCCAAGGTTTTCGGTGGCGCCAATGTGCTCTCGGGGCTTGCGCAAAATCTGGTGGGCAAACGCAATTCCGAATTTGTGCTCGAATTTTTACACACCGAAGGCATCCCGCTGCTGGCGCAGGATTTGGGCGGCAAGCATGCGCGCAAGGTGGCGTATTTCCCGGCCACCGGAGAGGCGCGGTTGAAGCGCTTGGTGGAAGCCCCGCCCGAAACGCTGCTCGATGCCGAGCGCCGTTACCGCAAACAAATCTCCGACGGCCCGATCGCCGGCGATATCGAGCTGTTCGATTAGCCATGAGCAAAATCCGCGTCATCATCGTCGACGACTCCGCGCTCATCCGTCAGGTGCTTTCCACCATCATCAACAGCACGCCGGACATGGAAGTGATCGCCACCGCTCCGAATCCCGTGCTGGCACGGGAGAAAATCCGCGAGCTTAATCCCGATGTGATCACGCTCGATATCGAAATGCCGGAAATGAACGGGCTCGATTTCCTGGAAAAGATCATGAGCTTGAAGCCCACACCGGTGCTCATGATCTCAAGCCTCACCGAACAAGGCAGTGAGTTGGCGCTGCGCGCGCTGGCATTGGGTGCGGTGGATGTGATTGG
>JBEAUN010000253.1:0-3497 GCA_041161415.1 Pseudomonadota bacterium
CGATTTGTGAGTTGAGCGTGCGGGCGACTACGGCCGGCGTGGGCCCTACCGGAGCGCTCTCTCGCCTCTTCAGTCTTTTGGCGGAGGGAGGGCGCTTCTGCCTTGAAAAAGCTCGGTTGGAATTCGTGTGTCGGGCCGTGGTGGCCGTGGAATCTCGGTGATCCCATTGGCCTGAGCCCATCTCGAGCTGGTGTGTATATTCACTTACCCTGGGCGCAGCCAAGCCAAGAGGGGCGGCTCGGGGCTTGACGCATACCCAAGCGGTGAATCAAGGATGAGCGCCTACCGCGCCATCTGCACCCGCACCCGGCCAGTCTCCGCGCCTTCTGGCGACCAGGTGATCTCTTCAAATCGCGTGTGCTGATCGCTCTGCACCACCACCGTGGAGCTTAGCGTGCCGTAGCTGCCGCCGCGGATAAAAGCTGCGGAAAGCAGCCGCTCCCATTCGAGGCTCACGCCAGTGCGCGGCAGCTCATGATCGGGGGCCAAGGTGTCGTCGCGCAGCAGCGTGAAAAGCGGGTCGCGCCAGGGCAACGCAGCCAGGGACTCACGCAGCGCCGATTTGGCGCGTGCGACTTTTGGCCACGGGGTATCCAGCAGGTGATTTGACAGCCCATAAATGCCGGGTGAGAGCGCGCGTCCTCGGCCTTCGATATTGCTGAAATACCACA
Organism: Pseudomonadota bacterium; assembly: GCA_041161415.1. Taxonomy (GTDB): domain Bacteria; phylum Pseudomonadota; class Gammaproteobacteria; order Burkholderiales; family Rhodocyclaceae; genus JBEAUN01. The sequence continues at coordinate 672 of JBEAUN010000253.1, forward strand.
GCGAATTCCTGTCGCCGAAGACAAGGTTGTAGCCGTTGTATCGCGATGCCGAGGCTTGCAGTGAGGCCAGATACTCTTCGGGGGAGATGCCGCTGCGCAGAAACGCTGCGGTAAGTTGCCCGCGAGAGGGTGTGTCATCGCGCGCGTTCGAGGGGTCTCGGTAATTGGTAAGCGCCGCGAAGCGGCCCGCCCGTGTGACCCCAAGCCAGGTGCCGCCATGCAGGGTGTCGCGGCCTGCCAGCACATCGGGTGAATCCGGCCAGAAAGCCGCCGGCCGGGTGCCGCGGCTCATCACTTCATCGCGATTGGCGGCCGCCACCAGCGGGCTGCCTTCAACCGTTTTCCAGGCAATCAGGATGAGGCACATGGCGCTCAGTCCGGCGCGCGGAAACGCTCGATGTGGCGCACGCCACCAGGCTCGAGCACATCGTGCAGACCGTGATTCATCGCGTGCAGGCCCAGCTCGACTTCAAAATGCCGCGGATCTGTCACGCCTTCGTAAATCTCCATCCAGGTGAGCGCGTCATCCAGCCTGCGCCGCACGCGGCCGGTGATGCCAGTGGCCGCTTGCAGCGAGGCGTGCATGGTGGCGAGCGCCGCCGTGAGCTCAATGTGTCGCTCGGGCTTGATGCGATAGTAGATGTAGTAATCGATCTTGGTCATCAAGCGATCTCATAGGGGAGCGCGAGCCATTCCAACACCGGGCCATCGGCGCTCCCGAGGTGAATCGGGCCTGCTTCCCTGCTGCTCATCTGCACCACTGCCAGCACTTCGTGGCCTGTCGCAGTGGGGGAGGCCAACACAATCTCGCCGCACGATTGCTGATCGAGATCGACGCCAAACAGCGCGTCCCCCGCACGCGGCGTGCCGCTTGAAATTCGCGCCCGGAACATGCGTTTTTTGAGTTTGCCGAGATACTGCGTGCGAGCCACGATCTCCTGGCCAGGGTAACAGCCTTTCTTGAAACTCACCCCGCCCAGCAATTCAAAATTTACCATCTGCGGCACAAAGGCTTCCTGCGTGGCGCCGGTGATGAGTGGCACGCCTGCCGCGATATCTTGCGCCAACCAAAACGCGGTGCCGCCAATCGCGAAGCCATCTTCGATAAGACGTTTGATCATTCCGCTGCCATCTGGTGTGACGAGCTGGTAACGCTCCGCGGAGAGCCGAATCACGGTGGTGCCGTCATGCTTTGCGGTGGCGAGGGCCGTCTCGGCAGGCAAGAGGCCGCGCTGTTGCAGCCAGGCGCTTGCGGCGGGGCCACAGAGCCCAATGGCATCGCGCGTGGCGCCCTCATCGAGCACGCTCACCTTGCTGCGCAACACATACATCTTGAGCTTTTTAAGGATACCTTCGGCCACATCGCGGGCCAAGGAAAGGCAGAAATCCGGGCCCTCGCGCCACATCAAAAAGCTCGCCAAAAGCCGGCCTTTCGGGTTGCAAAAACCATTCAACGCCGCTTGATCGGGGCCTAATTTGCGGGCCTCATTGGTGAGGAGGTTTTGCAGAAAATCCGCCGCGTCCGCGCCGGTTACACGCAAGTGAGAAAGATGCACAAGCGGCACACACAGCGCCTGCGCGCTTGTCTCAATGCCTGCCGGCGGGGTGATGCTGTTGTCATCCAGCCTGGCACCCAGGCCAAGAAAGGTATCGGGAAACGAGGGCGTCATCTTGGTTTGGAAAAAGCGGTGTAAAGTAGCTGCGGTATTATACGCAGAACGAACCCTCCACCAATCGACACTCCGCCTGAATGCGAGCGCTTCGCCGACTGCTTTTTGCTGCTTTCCTCCTCGCGCTGATCCTTACAGCAGGCGCTGCGGCCTTTGCCTTGCGGCCCATTGATCTGACCAGCGAGCGCGTTGAATTCACTGTGCGCCCCGGGCCGATGAAATCGGTGGCGCGACAAATAAACGAGAGCGGTGTGCCGGTGTCGGCGTGGGCGCTCACCTGGCTTGCGCGCCTCACTGGCGAGGCCTCGAAGGTCAAAGCCGGGAGCTACCAGATCGAGCGCGGTATCACGCCCTATGCGCTGATCAACAAGCTCACGCGTGGCGATGTCACGCAAGCCGAGATCACCTTCATCGAGGGCTGGACATTCCGTCAAATGCGCGCGGCGCTCAACGCCCACCCGGATCTCATCCACGACACCGCCGCGCTTACCGATCGGGAAGTGCTCGCTCGCTTGGGCGTGGCGGAATCCGCCGCGGAGGGGCTCTTTTTCCCCAACACCTATCTCTTCGCCAAACAAAGCAGCGATCTTGAAGTGCTCAAGCGCAGCTTCGAAGCGATGCAGCGCGCCTTGAATAAAGAATGGGAAGCGCGCGAAGCCAGCCTGCCGCTTCGCACGCCTTACGAGGCGCTCACGCTCGCCTCCATCGTCGAAAAAGAAACCGGCCGCGCCGAAGACCGCTCGCTGGTGGCCTCGGTATTCATCAATCGGCTGCGCCGCGGCATGTTGCTGCAAACCGACCCCACGGTGATCTACGGCATGGGCGAGCTTTTTAAGGGCGACATTCGCAAGCGGGATCTGCTGACTGACACGCCGTACAACACCTACACCCGCGCCGGGCTGCCGCCGACTCCGATCGCCATGCCCGGGCTGGCCTCGATTCGTGCCGCGCTCAACCCGGCGCGCAGCGATTTTTTGTATTTCGTGGCGCGCGGCGATGGCTCCTCGGAATTCTCACGCAATCTCGACGACCACAACCGGGCCGTGGCCCGTTTCATCTTGAAGAAATCCCAACCATGAGCCGCGGCAAATTCATCACTTTCGAAGGCGTCGATGGCGCCGGCAAAAGCACCCAGATCGAGCGCGCAGCGCAGTTT
>JBEAUN010000257.1:0-13751 GCA_041161415.1 Pseudomonadota bacterium
TGCCAGGCGGCGACGTTGTAGGGTTGATCCTTGACATCGATGACCGGCTTGATTGGCAAGCCGTATTTTTTGGCGAAAGCGAAATCGCGTTCGTCATGCGCGGGCACAGCCATCACTGCGCCTTCGCCGTAGCTCATCAGCACATAATTCCCGACCCATACCTCGATCTGCTCACCCGTGAGCGGGTGGGCCACCAAAATGCCGGTGGGCATGCCACGCTTTTCCAGGGTGGCAAGATCCGCTTCCATCACTGAGCCGTGCTTGCATTCTTCGATGAAGGCGGCAAGCGCGGGGTTGTCCTGCGCCGCCCGCGTGGCAAGCGGATGCTCGGCAGCCACGGCGCAGAAGGTCACCCCCATGATGGTGTCGGCGCGGGTGGTGAATACCCACAGTTTTTCATCACGCCCATCGAGCGTGTAGGGGAAGGCAAAGCGCACGCCGAAGGATTTGCCGATCCAGTTGGCCTGCATGGTTTTGACGCGCTCGGGCCAGCCGGGGAGCTTATCCAGATCGGCGAGCAATTCTTCGGCGTAATCGGTGATGCGCAGGTAATACATCGGGATTTCGCGCTTTTCCACCACCGCGCCGGTGCGCCAGCCGCGCCCATCAATCACCTGCTCATTAGCGAGCACGGTTTGATCGACCGGATCCCAATTTACGGTGCCGGTTTTTTTGTAAGCAATGCCGCGTTCCAGCATGCGCAGGAAGAGCCACTGATTCCATTTGTAATACTGCGGCGTGCAGGTGGCGACTTCACGTTCCCAGTCAATCGCCAGCCCCAACGACTGGAGCTGCTTTTTCATGTAGGCGATGTTTTGATACGTCCATTTCGCCGGCGGCACCTTGTTGGCCATCGCGGCGTTTTCGGCGGGCAGACCAAAGGCGTCCCAGCCCATCGGCTGCAGCACATTGAAGCCGCGCATGCGGTGATAGCGGGTCAGTACATCGCCAATGGTGTAGTTGCGCACATGGCCCATGTGCAGCTTGCCTGAAGGGTAGGGGAACATCGACAGGCAGTAATATTTCGGCCGCGAGGTGTCTTCCACAGCGCGGAAGGCTTGGGTGTGCTGCCAATGGGTCTGGGCCTGGGATTCGATGGCGGAGGGGTTGTATTTTTCCTGCACGGCTGAGTCCGGAAAATGGGAAGAAGGGGAAATCGAAGCGGGCGATTATACCGTCAGGCGCCACCCCGGGGCGTGCTTTGTGGCGTTGATCGGGCGGCCGGGTGGGGGGTGAATGCCCGAATTTGCAGTTATATTTTCCCAATTTTACGAATCTTAATTCCCAAAATTCCGATACTATATTCCCAAGTAAACGAGATTTGCTTGTCTTCTTTCTAGAGGCCCCGCTTTGAGTCTATTTTCTCGCCATCTTGAGGCGCGTATTGAGGAGTCGTTGTCGGATACGCCGGTGGTCATGATTGCCGGCCCTCGGCAATCGGGTAAAACCACACTGGCGCGCGCCTGGGTTGCGCGCGGCTGGCGCTATTTGACGCTGGATGATGAGCTCGTCCGGCTGGCCGCGCGCGAGGACCCGAGCGGTTTGATACGCGGCCATGAGCGGCTGGTGATTGATGAGATTCAGCGCGCGCCCGGCCTTCTGCTGGCCATCAAGAAATCCGTCGATGAAGACCGCCGGCCGGGCAGGTTTTTACTGACGGGCTCGGCCAATCTCATGACGTTACCGTCGGTCACGGAATCCCTGGCGGGGCGCATGGAGGTGCTCACGCTGCTGCCTTTGTCGCAAAGTGAGATGTTGGGGCCAGGGAAAAATTGGCTGGATACAGCCTTCTCGGGACAGCTTTTGCAACCGGGTGAGCCAAGGCTCGGCCCGCATCTGGTTGAGGGGGTGCTACGCGGCGGGTATCCCGAAGCAGTCGAGCGCGAAACGGCAAGGCGGCGCATCGCCTGGGCCCGGCAATATATCGATGCCCTGATTGCGCGTGACGTGAAGGATGTGGCCCACATCGATCACCTTGATCGCTTGCCAAGGTTTTTACGGGCGCTGGCTGAGGTGGCTGGGCAGTTGTGCAACTACTCCACGCTGGGTGCCGAGTTGGCGATCGATCACAAAACCGCGGCGCGATATATCGGTGTGCTCGAGCAGATGTATCTGGTACGCCGCCTTGAACCCTGGAGCCCGAATCGACTCAAACGGCTGGTGAAAACCCCCAAGCTGCATTTCATTGATTCAGGCCTGCTCTGCGCCCTGAGTGGGATCACCCCCGAGGCTATTGAAACCGATCGCAATCTTTTCGGCCGGGTGCTGGAAGGGTTTGTATTTGCGGAAATTCTCAAGCACGCCACCACCAGCGAGCAAGCCGGACAGTTTTGGTATTACCGTGATCATGACAAATACGAAGTCGATCTAGTGGTTGAAAACGCCGCCGGCAAGATGCTCGCTATTGAGGTTAAAGCGGCGGCTTCGGTGTCGGCTTCTGATCTGCGTGGCCTGCGGAAATTTTCAGCGATTGCCGGCGCGCAGTTTTTTGCCGGGCTTGTGCTCTATGACGGCTTGGAGACAGTGCGGCTGGGCGAACGGGTGTGGGCGGTCCCGATTGCAAGCCTCTGGGGGGCAAAGCCGGGCCAGGCCTTATAATCTCCCCACCATGTCAAATCTGATCGCAAATCTCAATCCCGAGCAGCTTGCCGCTGTCACCTTGCCTAATCAACATGCCTTGATTCTCGCCGGTGCCGGCAGCGGCAAGACCCGTGTGCTCACCACCCGCATTGCTTGGCTTTTGCAAAGTGGGATCACCAGCCCGCACGGTGTGCTGGCGGTGACATTTACCAACAAGGCCGCCAAGGAAATGGTGACGCGGCTCACCACCATGTTGCCGATCAACACCCGCGGCATGTGGATTGGCACCTTCCACGGCCTGTGCAACCGGCTGCTGCGCGCGCATCATCGCGATGCCAATTTGCCGCAGCTCTTCCAAATTCTGGATTCCGCGGATCAGCTCTCGGCGATTAAGCGCTTGATGAAGGCGTTGAATGTGGATGATGAAAAATTCCCGCCGCGGGATTTGCAGCATTTCATCAATGCCTGCAAGGAAGAAGGCTTGCGGGGGCATGCAGTGGATGCTTTCGATGATTTCACCCGCAAGCGTGTCGCGCTGTATCAGGAATATGAAAACCAGTGCCAGCGCGAGGGGGTGGTGGATTTCGCCGAATTGCTGTTGCGCTCGTATGAATTGCTTGAACGCAATGAGCCGGTGCGGCAGCACTATCAGCAGCGCTTTCGGCATATTTTGGTCGATGAGTTTCAGGACACGAACACGCTGCAATATCGCTGGTTGAAGCTCCTGGCTGGCGGCGGGGCGAGCGTGTTTGCGGTGGGGGATGACGACCAGAGCATCTATGCATTCCGCGGCGCCAATGTGGGTAACATGCGCGATTTCGAGCGCGAGTTTCGCGTCGAAAATGTGATTCGGCTGGAGCAGAACTATCGCTCCTGCGGCAATATCCTCGATGCCGCCAATGCGGTGATCAAGCAGAACTCAGACCGGCTGGGCAAAAACCTCTGGACAGATGCCGGCGCGGGCGAGCCCATTCGGCTTTACTCCGCGCTCACGGATCTGGATGAGGCGCGATTTATTGTGGATGAGATTCGCGCCCTGGTGGCCGAAGGGGGATCGCGCAGCGAAGTGGCCCTGCTGTATCGCTCGAACGCCCAATCGCGGGTGCTGGAGCATGCGCTCTTTTCGGCCGGCATGCCGTATCGGGTGTATGGGGGCTTGCGCTTTTTCGAGCGCCAGGAAATCAAGCATGCGCTCGGGTATCTGCGGCTGATGGCCAATCCGGATGACGACACGGCTTTCCTGCGGGTGGTGAATTTCCCGACCCGAGGTATTGGTGCGCGCTCACTGGAAGCCCTGCAGGATGCTGCGCGGGCAGCCGGCGTGAGCCTTTATGCCGCTGTGCCCCAGCTTGCCGGCAAGGCGGGCGCGACGGTCGGCGCTTTTGTGGCGCTTATCGAAACATTGAAGTCCGGTTGCGAAGGCCTCACCTTGCCTGAGATGGTCGAGCAGGTGGTCGCGCAATCTGGCTTGCGCGCACATTATCTGGCGGACCGCGAGGGTGAAGATCGCCTGGCGAATCTGGATGAATTGATGAATGCCGCAGCGAATTTCGTGAGCGAGGCCGAAGAGCCCACGCTGGTGAATTTCCTGACCCACGCCTCGCTTGAAGCCGGCGAGCATCAAGCGGACGCCTCCACCGATGCGGTGCAGCTGATGACGGTGCATGCAGCCAAGGGGCTGGAATTTGATGTGGTGTTTTTAAGCGGCCTGGAAGAAGGGCTCTTCCCGCATGAAAACTCGATCACCGATCAAAAGGCGCTGCAGGAAGAGCGTCGCTTGATGTATGTGGCGATCACGCGGGCCAGGAAGCGGCTTTATTTCTCGCTCGCGCAAAGCCGCATGCTGCATGGCCAGACGCGCTACAACCTGATCTCGCGCTTTGTCGATGAGATTCCCGAAGCGCTCATCAAATGGCTCACCCCGCGTCGTGCTGAGCGCAGCTTTGGCGATTACTACACGCCCAGTGCGCCCACCCCCGCAGCGAGCGTGAGTAGGCGAGAGGTGTCGGGCTTGCGGGTTGGGCAGTCCGTGGAACACGCCAAATTCGGCCAGGGGGTGATTGTCTCAGCGGAAGGCGGCGGCGCGGATGCCCGGGTGCAGGTGAATTTCGGCCGGCAGGGAGTAAAGTGGCTCGCGCTCGCTGTGGCAAAGCTGACACCGGTGTAGGGTCAGAGCGGGCAGCATTGTTAGGCGGCGGCGTACGCCGCTGTAGTAATTGGCCCACAGGCGTTCTATATGTCAATGTAATGGCGCAGCCGTAAGCTTCCAGTAAGCCTGATGCGTCAACAATCCAGATTGCCGGAGATTCTGGCGTCTTCAATCTGCAAGCCAGTCTCTGAAGGCATCGGGTGGTGGGCGGGGTTGCGATGGCAAACCGCGCGCCACATAAAACGGCGGGTCATAAAACCCCGCCTTGATGACAGGAGGAGGTGGGCCATGCAACTAACCGACAAACATCGGGAGTACTGGCAAAAGAATCTGCGCATCACGGCGATTCTGCTTGCCATCTGGTTCGTTGTCACTTTCGTCGTCGGGTGGTTCGCCCGCGAACTCAATGCGATCAACATCATCGGCCCGCTCGGCTTTTACATGGGCGCACAAGGGGCGCTGATCGTCTACGTCCTCATCATCTGGTACTACGGCAAGTACATGAATGCCCTCGACCAGGAATATGGGGTCCATGAAGGGGAGGACGAGTGATGAGTACCGCACAATCCAATAAAGCGTTTTTCAAGCAGCTCTCCCGTTACTACACCTTCTACACCGGCGGGTTTGTCGCCTTTGTGATCTTGGTCGGCATCCTGGAAATGATGGGTGTGCCGAACAAGTATCTAGGCTACATGTTCCTGTTTGCCACGATTCTGCTCTATGCCGGCATTGGCTTCATGTCGAAGACCGCAGAGGTGTCGGAATATTACGTGGCGGGTCGTCGTGTGCCGGCGCTCTTCAATGGCATGGCCACAGGGGCAGACTGGATGTCGGCCGCGAGCTTCATCGGCATGGCGGGCACGCTGTATTTGTCCGGCTACGACGGCCTGGCCTTCATTATGGGCTGGACCGGCGGCTACTGTCTGGTCGCGCTGTTCCTCGCGCCTTACCTGCGCAAATTCGGGCAATTCACCATTCCTGACTTCCTCGGTGCGCGCTACGGCGGCAATATCCCGCGGCTCATCGGCGTGATCGCGGCCATCATCTGCTCTTTCACTTATGTTGTGGCGCAGATTTATGGCGTGGGGCTGATTACCAGCCGCTTCACCGGGCTTGAGTTCGGCGTGGGGGTGTTCGTGGGGCTCGCCGGCATTCTGGTCTGCTCCTTCCTGGGTGGCATGAAGGCGGTGACCTGGACGCAGGTGGCCCAGTACATCATCCTGATCGTGGCCTACATGATCCCGGTGGTGTGGTTGTCGGTGAAGCATACCGGCGTGCCGGTGCCGCAGCTTTCGGCCTATGTCTCCACACTGCCCAAGGTGACGGCGCTGGAGAAGGAATTCAACGACAAGACCACGCCAAAAGGGGCGGCGGAAGAGTCGGTGAGAGCCATCTTCCGAGAGCGTGCCGCGGCGGCCGATGCCAAGCTCAAAGCCCTGGAAGCTGGGGGCGCTGCCTACTTGGCGGAAGAGAAGAAAAAGCTCGAAGCCAAGGTGAGCGAATTGAAGGCCGCGACCCCGGTGGACCCCAAGGCTGTGGAAGCAGCTGAGAAGGCGGTGAAGGACTACCCCGCCGACCCGGCTGCGGCCAAGAAAGCCTGGACCGCTGCCAAAACGGGGGCGACTGCCAAGGCAGGCAACGTGAAAGCGCATGCCGAGGCCTTTGCCGCCAAGGACGATGAAGCCCGCGCGAAAGCCAAGAAGAACTTCCTGGCTTTGATTTTGTGCCTGATGGTGGGCACCGCCGCGCTGCCGCACATCCTGATGCGCTACTACACCACGCCTTCGGTGAAGGAAGCGCGCACCTCGGTGTTCTGGTCGCTGTTCTTTATCTTCCTGCTTTACTTCACCGCGCCGGCGCTGGCGATTCTCGTGAAATACGAGGTCTATGGCAGCTTGGTGGGTTCGAGCTTCGCGCAGCTGCCGGCGTGGGTGTCGAACTGGGCGGCGGTGGACAAGACGCTGATGGCGATCACCGATATCAACAAGGATGGGCTGGTGCAGCTGGCTGAAATCACCATCGGGGGTGACCTCGTGGTGCTGGCCACGCCGGAAATTGCCGGTCTGCCCTATGTGATCTCGGGCCTGGTAGCAGCCGGTGGTCTGGCGGCGGCGCTCTCCACAGCGGACGGTCTGCTGCTGACGATTGCCAACGCGCTCTCGCACGACCTCTACTACAAGATGATCGACCCCAATGCCCCGACGGTGCGCCGTCTGGCGGTGTCGAAAGGCTTGTTGCTGGTGGTGGCCTTCTTGGCGGCGTATGTCACCTCGATGAAGCCCGGTGACATCCTGTTCCTGGTGGGCGCGGCCTTCTCGCTGGCGGCATCTGGCTTCTTCCCGGCCTTGGTGTGCGGGGTGTTCTGGAAGCGCGCCAACAAGACAGGTGCCATCATTGGGATGCTGGCCGGGTTGGGCGTGTGTATGTACTACATGTATCAGACCTACCCCTTCTTTGGCGTGAATGCGCCGCTTTGGTGGGACATCAACCCGATCTCGGCCGGCATCTTCGGGATTCCGGTTGGGTTCATTGGCCTGATCGTGGGCTCCTTACTCACTTCGCCGCCGAGCCAGGAGATTCAGGAGTTGGTGGACCATGTCCGCTACCCGAATCTGGAAGGCAGCGTGTCGACCCAGTCCAACTGATCGGTTCAGGTCGCAACAAAAACAACCCCGGTGTTTTGCACCGGGGTTGTTTTTTGGGCTGGCGGAATTAGAAGGGCAGTTCGGGAATGAGTGTGTTGAGGTCTGTGCGGCCTGCATCTTCAACCAGCTTTTTCGCCCGCTTGGGCTCGAAACTCACCAGTCGTTTGACCACGCGCGAGACTTCATCGGGCTGATTGGCGCAGTGATACGCCATACCCAGTTGGTAATAGCCTTCGCCATTCATGGGTTGCAGCGCGATGGATTTCTCAAATGCAGCGGCCGCCTCGGCGTGCTGCCCCAGGCGGGCGCGGGAGAGGCCTAGACCGAACCACGCGCGATCGAGACGCTCATCCAGTGTGACGGCCTGGGTGAAGGCCTCGATGGCGGGCTGGGCGCGGTGGGCGCGCTCGCGCACGAAGCCAAGATTGAAATGGCTGGCGGCATCCTTCGGTGCCAGCGCAATGATTTTCAGGAACCAGTCTTCAGCGATCTCCCAGCGCTCGCGATGGGCGGCGATAGCAGCCAGATGCCGGGCGGCGTCGATGTCATCCGGTTTGAGCTGGAAGGCTTTGGCGAAGGCCTCATAGGCGAAATCTTGTTTGCCGAGGAAATGAAATACCCAGCCACGGGCATAATAGCGAAGGTGGTCGAAATTCATCGTGCTCGCTTTCATCCTGGGAAAGGGAAAACGTACTATGCAGCATCCTGAATTGCTTGTGTTGGTGATTCTTCGAACGCTGGCCGAAGTGGCGCTGCTCACGCTGTTAGGGCAGGGCGTGCTGGCGCTGTTGGCGGGCTCGCGGCGCAATACCAACCCGGTGTATCGCGTGTTTCAAGTGGTGACCGGGCCGGTGATCGCTGTGGTGCGCAAGATCTCACCGCCTCAGATCATCGACAAACATTTGCCGTTCGTGGCGTTTTTTGTGATGTTCTGGGCGTGGATCGGGCTGGCGTATTTAAAGCGCGCCTATTGCCAGGCGCATCTTTTGCAGTGCCTGTGAGCGGCTGCTGATTAAGCCAGCTCCGCAATCACCGGCGCATGGTCGGATGGCCGCTCATGCTTCCTGGGCTCTTTATCTACGCGGCAGGCGGTGCAGTGCTGTGCCAGCGGCGGGGTGAGCAGGATGTGGTCAATCCGCAGGCCGTCATTGCGACGAAATCCCATCATGCGGTAATCCCACCAGGTGAAGATTTTTTCGGGTTGTTCAAATAGCCTGAAGCTATCAACGAGTCCCAGCTCGATTAATTTTCGAAATGCCGCGCGCTCGGGCTCTGAGCACAAAATTTGCCCAGCCCACGCTTCCGGGTTTTTTACATCGCGGTCTTCCGGGGCGATGTTGTAGTCGCCGGCCAGCACGAGTTTGGGGTAGCGCGCGATCTCGTCCTTAAGCCACTGGCTAAGGGCTTCCAGCCAGCGCAGCTTGTAGTCGTATTTGTCGCTGCCCACCGCCTGGCCATTGGGGAAATAGGCGCAGACCACGCGCACATCATCCAGCGTGCCGGCGATCACGCGTTTTTGTTCGTCATCAAAACCGGGGATGCCGTAGGTGATGTCCTGCAAAGGCGCGCGTGAAAGCAGCGCCACGCCGTTGTAGGTCTTCTGCCCGAAAAAGGCGGCGTGATAGCCCGCCGCCTCGATCTCGGCTTGAGGAAACGCCGCGTCTTCAAGCTTGGTTTCCTGAATGCACAGCACATCGGGCTGTTCTTGGCCTAGCCACTCCAGCACTTGCGGCAGGCGAACCTTCAGCGAATTGACATTCCAGGTGACGAATTTCATGCCGCCATTCCGTTGTGACGAAGTAGGGCATCCACTTGTGGCTCGCGCCCGCGGAAGGCTTTGAAAGACTCCGCCGCCGGGCGGCTGCCGCCGACTGCGAGCACTTCCTTCATGAAGCGCTCTCCGGTGTCGCGATCGAGCACCGAGCCGGTGCGGGTGGCGGCTTCTTCAAAGGCGGCGAAGGCATCGGCTGATAAGACCTCGGCCCATTTGTAGCTGTAATACCCGGCTGCATAGCCGCCTGCAAAAATATGCGAGAAGCTATGCGGGAAGCGATTCCATTCCGGCGGAATCAGCACCGCCACTTCGCGGCGCACGGCACTTAGCACATCCATCACGTCGTGGCCTTCTGCCAGACCTTGATGCAGCTTCATGTCGAAGAGCGAGAATTCAAGCTGGCGCAGCATCATGAGACCGCTGTGGAAATTTTTCGCGGCGATCATTTTGTCGTAGAGCGCGCGCGGCAAGGGCTCGCCTGTCTCCACGTGGCCGGTCATGCCGCACAGCACATCCCATTCCCAGCAGAAGTTTTCCATGAATTGCGAGGGCAGCTCGACGGCATCCCATTCCACGCCGTGAATGCCCGAGACGGCAAGCTCATCGACCTGGGTGAGCAGGTGATGCAGGCCGTGGCCGCATTCATGGAACAGCGTGATCACATCATCATGCGGAAACACCGCGGGTTTATCGCCCAGCGGAGCGGGGAAATTGCAGTTGAGATAGGCCACCGGCGCTTGCACGCCGGCATCCACGCGCCGCCGGGTGATAGCTTCATCCATCCACGCGCCGCCGCGTTTTTCATCGCGGGCGTAGAGATCAAGATAAAACTGGCCGACCAGCTTGCCCTCGCGGTGGATGCTGAAAAAGCGCACATCGTCGTGCCAGGTGGGCGCATTCGCGGCGTCGATTTTGACGCCATAGAGCGACTCGATTACGCGGAATAATCCGGCCAGCACCTTGGGCTCAGGGAAGTATTGTTTGACTTCCTGCTCGGAGAAGGCATAGCGGGCCTCGCGCAGTTTTTCCGAGGCGAAGCTCACATCCCAGGATTCAAGGCTGGGTAGCCCGAGCTCATTTTTCGCGAAGTCTTTGAGCTCGGCCAGGTCTTTCTCGGCGGAGGGCCGGGCGCGCTCGGCGAGCTCTTTTAAGAAGCGCTCGACCTGTTGCGGGGTGTCGGCCATTTTGGGCACCAGCGAGACGGCCGCATAGCTCTCAAAGCCCAGCATTTGCGCGGCTTCTGCGCGCAGGGCGAGGATCTCGGCGATCAGCGCGGTGTTGTCCCATTCCGGCTTGCCGAATTCTGATGCCCGGGTGGCATAGGCGCGATACATGCGCTGGCGCAGATCGCGGTTTTCGGCGTATTGCAGCACCGGGATATACGAGGGCGCATGCAGGGTGAATTTCCAGCCGGGCTGGTTGTCTTTTTCCGCGGCTGCGCGCGCGGCGGCGCGGGCATCCTCAGGCAAGCCGGCGAGATCGGCTTCCTCGGTAACCCACTCGGCATGCGCGTTGGTGGCATCGAGCAGGTTTTCTGAGAATTTCGCCGCCAGCGCAGCCAAGCGCTCGGAGATGGCCTGGAAGCGCGGCTTTTGATCAGCCGGCAGCTCGGCGCCGCTTAAACGAAAATCACGGATGTCGTTGTTGATCACCCGCTGGCGCTCTGGCGAGAGGCCCGAGAATACGGGGCTTTGGGCGATGGCTTTGTATTTTTCAAAGAGCGCGAGATTCTGCCCCAGCTCGCTGTAATAGCGCGTCACATCAGCCAGATTCGCGTTGTAGGCTTCGCGCCACTCGGGTACATCTTTCACGCCATGCAGATGCCCCACCACCCCCCAAGCGCGGGAGAGCGCTTCGCCCGCGTCGGTGAGCGGGGCGACGAAATTGTCCCAGGTGGGCAGGGCGGTGTCGGCGGTGAGCTTTTCAATCAGCGCGCGGTTGTCGGCCAGAAGCTGGGTCAGCGCGGGGGTGACATGCTCGGGTTTAACCAGATCAAAGCGGGGCAGACCGGAAAAATCCAATAATGGGTTCATCGTGGGCACGGTGTCCGTGAGAGGTTGAGCGATCAATCGAGCGTGCGGCCAGTGATGCGCTCGCAGGCTTCGCGATATTTTGCGCTGGTTTTTTGAAGAATGTCAGCCGGTAATGTGGGGCCGGGCGCGCGTTTGTCCCAATCGAGGGTTTCAAGATAATCGCGCACGAATTGCTTGTCGAAAGAAGGCGGGCTGGTGCCTTCCTGGTAGCCATCGGCCGGCCAGAAGCGCGAGGAATCCGGGGTCAGCGCTTCGTCGATCAAAATCAGCGTGCCTTCGTTATCCAGGCCGAATTCAAATTTGGTGTCAGCGATGATGATGCCGCGGGTGGCGGCGAAATCAGCGGCGCGCTGATACAGCGTGATGGCGGTGTCGCGCACACTGGCAGCCAGCGGGGCGCCGATCATCTGCTGCACGGTTTCGAAGTCGATGTTTTCATCGTGATCGCCCACCGCCGCCTTGGTGGCGGGGGTAAAGATCGGCTGCGGCAGGCGGCTGGCAAGTGCCAAGCCATGTGGCAGATGAATGCCGCACACGGCGCCGGTGCTCTGATAATCCTTCCAGCCCGAGCCGATCAGATAGCCGCGCACCACGGCCTCGATGGGCAGGGGCTTTAGGCGTTTGACCACGATCGCGCGGCCGCGCACCTGGGCGCGCTCGGCGGCGCCTTGTACCACCGTTTCGGGGTCGATGCCGGTGAGGTGATTGGGCACCACATTGGCGAGCTTTGCGAACCAGAAATTTGACACTGCGGTCAGCACCCGGCCCTTGTCGGGAATCGGGTCGGGCAGGATGACATCAAAGGCGGAAAGACGATCGGTGGTGATGATGAGCATGTGTTTGTCATCGATGCCGTAGATATCGCGCACCTTGCCGCGGGCAATGAGAGGCAGGCTGGTCAGCGAGGATTCGAAGAGAGCGTCAGACATGGCACATCACCGAAAGGGGTTGGGTTGAGGAATCCCGCACAGGGTAGCGCGGAAAAAGCCCACGATTATACCGCCGATGTGCGGGTTTACTTGGAGGGGTGCCGCGATTGCACGGCATGGGCCATGCGGGATAGGGCTTCTTGCAGGCGATGACGCGGGCAGCCGAAGTTAAGCCGCACAAAGCCCGGGGCGCCGAAGTCTTTGCCATCAGACAGCCCGACGCCGTGGTGTTCAAAAAGCGCCACCGGGTCAGGCAGATGCCGGCAGTCGATCCAGGCGAGATACGTGGCTTCGATGGGGGCAGTGGGCAGGCCCAGCGCGTTGAGGTGGCTAAGCGTGAGATCTCGATTTATGCGCAGATAATCGATGAGCGCTCGCCGCCAGGGCGTGCCGTGACGATAGGCGGCTGCGGCCGCGGTGAGCCCCAGCACGCCGACATGCGGCACGATGCCGCGCATGGCGTGTGTGAAGCGGCGACGCAGCGCGGCGTTGGGGATGATGGCGAGGGTGCAGTAAAGGCCGGGAATGTTCCAGGTTTTGCTCGGTGCCATGAGGGTGATGGTGCGCTGGGCGATGGCCTCATCCAGCGTGGCGATCGGCGTGTGGGTCAGCGCAGGGTCGAGCACCAGGCCGCAGTGGATTTCATCCGAGCAGATCGCGATGTCATGTTGCTCGCACAGCGCAGCGATGTGGGTGAGCTCTTCGCGACTAAAGACGCGGCCCACCGGGTTGTGTGGGTTGCACAGCATGAAAAGCCGGGTGCGGGGGGAGAGTGCCGCACGCACGGCGTCCCAGTCCCACTGCCAGCGATTCTGGCTGAGCTGCAAGGGCGCGGTGCTCAGCGTGCGATCTGAAAATCCGGGTGCAGCGAGAAAAGGCGGGTAGATCGGGGTGGCGGTGAATACATCATCACCCGGCTCGCCCACCGCACGGCAGGCGAGATTGAGCCCGGTCACCATGCCGGGCAGCCAGACCAGCCAGTCTTTGTCGATCTGCCAGTGATGATCGCGCTGGATGCCTTCGATGACGGCCTCGATATGCTCCGGGCCCGGGTCGGCATAACCGAATACGCCGTGGTCGATGCGTTGCCGCAAGGCCTCGATCACCGCGGGCGGCGCGGCGAAATCCATGTCTGAGACCCACATCGGGATGATGTCGCGCCCCGCGTATTTGCGCCATTTGCTGCTGTCCGAGCCGGCGCGTTCCGGGGGGTGGTCGAAGTCGAATGCGGGCATGCTCAAAGCGAGCGAATCTTGCTGATCAGCGCTGTGGTCGAGCGTTCATGGAGAAAGGGGATGGACAGCACCTTGCCGCCGCGTGCCATGACGTCATCATGCCCGACGATTTTTTCGATCGGCCAGTCGCCGCCCTTCACCAACACATCCGGCGCGATCTGCAAGATGAGCGCAAGCGGCGTGTCTTCGTCAAACCATGTCACCAGATCGACACACGCGAGCGAGGCGATCAGCGCGGCGCGGTCGGCGAGCGTGTTGATGGGCCGATCCTCGCCCTTGCCTTGGCGCTTGACGGAGGCATCGGTGTTGAGCGCTACCACCATCGCAGCGCCGGCTGCCCGCGCTTGGGCGAGATACGTCGCATGGCCGCGATGCAGGATGTCAAAACAGCCATTGGTGAAGACCA
>JBEAUN010000089.1:0-4227 GCA_041161415.1 Pseudomonadota bacterium
CTGAAGGCTTTTCGGTTGACACCACCGCCCCAAATCTCACGCTCACATTGGGTGCAAACATCACCGCGGATGATGTGATGAACGCAAGCGAAGCCGCTGGCAACATCAACATCACCGGCACCGCCGGCGGCGAAGCCGCAACGGGCGACACCGTCACGCTCACCATCAACGGCACCACCTACACCGGCACGCTGGATGCGAACAAGGTTTTCTCAATCGCGGTGCCAGGCAGTGCGCTGGTGGCGGATGGTGACAGAACCATCGCAGCCAGCATCTCCAAAACCGATGCCGCAGGCAACACCGGCACCGCCACGGATACTGAAGGCTTTTCGGTTGACACCACCGCCCCAAATCTCACGCTCACCTTGGGTGCAAACATCACCGCCGATGATGTGATCAACGCCACCGAAGCCGGGAGCAACATCAATATCACCGGCACCGCAGGTGGCGAAGCGGCGCAGGGCGACACTGTGACGCTCACCCTCAACGGCACCACCTACACCGGCGCGCTGGATGCGAACAAAGCGTTCTCGATCTCGGTCCCCGGTAGTGCATTGGCGGCTGACACCGACAGCACCATCGCAGCCACCATTTCCAAAACCGATGCCGCAGGTAACACCGGCACCATCAGCGACACCGAAAGCTACACCCTCGATCTCGCGCCGCCTGTGGTGCAAGCGTCGAGCATCAATGGCCGCACGCTAACCCTCACGCTCACCGATCTCACCAGTGGGCTTGCCAATCAGACGCCTAACCTCTCCGCATTCAGCCTCACCCGCAATGGCGTGGCGATTGCGCTGCAGAGCGTCTCGCTCGATGCCGCCACCGGCGTGCTCACGCTCACGCTGGGCAGCTCGATCGTGTTGGGTGATACGGTGAGTCTCACCTACACCCAGCCGGGCAGCGGCGGGCTTGCAGATACCGTGGGCAATCGTATGGGCTCTTTCACGATCGCCAGCGTGAGCAATCAATCCGCCCTGCCCTCGGTTGAGGTCAAAAATGCGCGCGCTGTCACCCTGCTCAATGAAGACACGCCGACTGCAATCAGCCAGAGCGATATCGCGCTCACCACCAAGGATGCGCAGGGCAATCCAACGAGCCTGCCGGCCGATCGCTTGGTGGTGGTGATCGACAGCCTCACCGGTTTGGGCAGCCTCAGCCTGCCGGGCAATGTAGCGGTGAGCGTGGGCGATCGGATTGCCTATGACCAGCTCAGCACCCTGACCTTCACACCGCTGCCCAATGACTACGCTGTGCGCTATGACAGCATCAACTTCCACATGGAATACGCGGGCGGCGGGCAAACCGCCAGCAGCCCGGGTGCGACGCTGTTTTTCAGTGTGCGCGGGGTGAATGACGCGCCGATTGCAGCCGCGCTCTCGCCCATCGTGCTCAAGCAAAACGCGAGCTTCACCCTCGATCTCAACGCGGTATTCAGCGAGCTGGATATCGAAGACCGCGGCCGGCTGGTGTTCTCGGTACAGGCAAGCGAGGCACTGACCGCCACACGCAGCAATTCGCTCGTCACCCTCTCCCACACTGGCAGCGGTGCCGGCACCGCCAGCGCCACTTTCACCGCACGCGACCCCGCCGGCGCCACCGCCAGCACCACCCTCAACCTCACCCTGCTCGGCCCCGAGACGCTCGCCAATATCGCCCCCGAGCTAGTGGTGAGCGCCAGCCAGATCAGCCTGCCGGAATCCGCCGCGGCGCAAAGCCTCGTCTTGCAAGCGAGCGCCACCGACAGCCTCGCCGACAATGCCGATGGCATCAACGAAACCTTGAGCTTCGCCCTGCGCGGCGCTGATGCTGGCAAATTCGCCATCAACAGCGCGGGCCAGATCAGCCTCATCGCGCCGCTTAATTTTGAACGCCCGAGCGATCGGGGCGGCGTGGCGGCGAAGGACAATCGGTATGTCTTCACCCTGGAAGTGAGCGATGGCCGCGGCGGGGTGGCAAGCCGTGAGATCAGTGTGGATGTGACCAATGTCATCGAAGCCAGCGAGCCCGCTTTTGAAGGCGCGCTCAATATCGGCGTGCCCAAATCCAGCGGCACCACCACGGTGAACCTCAACACGCTGTTCATCAACCCCGAAGGCAGCGCGCCGATTCAATACGGCATCGGCAATGGCAGCGGCGGCTTTGTCTCAAGCGGCAGCGTGACCTACAGCAACGGCATCACTGCCACCTTGTCTTCCAGCACGCTCACACTGGTGGTGCCCAGCAATTTCTCCGGCTTCTTCGACCTGCCGGTGCGCACCAGCGCCAATGGCCAGACAGCGAGCTACACCACCCGCGTGACGCTGGATGCCGACACCGATGGGATTGATGACTTCACCGAGCTTTTCGCGGGTGACCTCAATGGCGATGGCATCACCGATGATCAGCAAAGCAATGTGGCGAGCTTCACCACCGCCTATTCCGACCCGGGCGACCCATCGAGCTACATGAGCCTTGGTGCCACCGCGCAAGATTCCAGCGCGATTGCCGAGCAAATCAATTCGCTCAACGCCGCCTTGCAAGCGGTGCTGCCCGGCAATGTCGCCTCCAGCCCGCTTGCCGCTTCGATCAGCACTGCGCTGCGGATCGAAGGTGTGGGTGTGGGCGAAGTGAGCACCTCGCTTGAGAACAACATCCTCGCCGATGTCGACGTCGCCCTCGCCCCCGAAGGTCGCGATGCCACCGATCTTTCCGCGCCGCTGGGCATTCTGCAATTCACCTTGAAGCCGGAGATCATCGAAAACGCCGATCAGCTCGCCTCGCTGCAATCTGACAATGCTGCCGCCTATGCCGATTACATGGCCTTCAAGAGCGCCTATCAAGCCGATCTCAATGCCGATTTCGCCGCCAATCAGCAAGTGGTGAAGGTGCTGCTGCCCCGCGGCACGCTGGTGAATGCCTACCTCAAGCCGGTGTATGGCACTGACGCCGCGGGCAACACGATCATCCTGCGCTACGAGGAATTTACGCTGCAAACACTGACCGATGCCCAAGGCCAAATCCGCCGCGATGCCCAAGGCCGCGCGCTGATCACCGGCGCCAAATTTTTTGATGCCGATGGCGTTGAAATCACCCACATCCGGGATCTGGATGAGGCCACATTGGCCGAACGCAATCTCACGTACGTAGAGCTCTATTTTGTGGATAACGCCCGCGGCGATGATGATGCCACCCAAGGCGTGATCGCCGACCCGGGGATTTTTTCGCTGGTCACGACAGCAGTGCGTCCGGCGGAAACCGCCGCGCCGCCATCGCCCGATGTGCCCCCGCCGCTTGCACCGGCCCGCTCTGTTGCACCACCGCCTGGCAGCATCCCGGCAAGCCCGGAGGAGCGAGCCATCTCTTCGCCCCAACTCGCCTTCAACAACGCGCTGGGCGGGCCGGATCGCCTTGCCACCGATTGGTCCTCCGCGCTGCGCCAAAGCACCTCATCAGGCGATCTGCCAGTCGGCCGCTACACCATCACCCTGGGCGAGCTCGAAACACGCTATGAGGTCAAAAGCCGCTTTGAAGTGATGCACCTCCCCGACCCTGTGCCCGCGCTGAAGGTCTATCGCGGCGTGGGCGATCAATATGCCGAAGCCGGCGGGAGCACCCGCTTCATCGTGCCGCGCGATGCCTTCGCCCACACCGACGCCAATGCCCGCATCACGCTTTCAGCCCAGCTTGTCGATGGCCGGCCCCTGCCGCGCTGGGTGCAATTCGATGCGCGCAGCGGCACCTTCACCCTCAAGCCACCCGAAGGCGCACGCGGCCTGATGCAAATCAAGCTGATCGCCAAAGACCACCAAGGCCGCGAAGCCAGCACGATCTTCCGCTTCCATGTCTCGGCCAGAAGTGTGGGCGAGCTGCATAAACCGGGCTTCTCCGAACAACTTCGCCTGGCGGCAAAAACCCCTGCGCTGGCCGCGCCTTTCGAGAGGAAGCGCTAAATGCAAGGCCAGCCGATCCGCCTCGATGCCCGCCATCCAGCCGCGCCGCTGAACGTGTTGCTCGAGTTGTCGCGTGCCGCGCGCGCGGCGAAATCCTTGCCGGAGCTTGAATTCCTGTGGGTGAATAACACCCACAGCCTGGCGCCCTATCGCCAAGCGGCGTTGTGGGATGCCATCGCTGGCGTGCGTGCGCTCTCCGGCGTGGTGGCCCCCGAGGCGCATGCGCCCTACACCCAGTGGATCGCATCGCTTTGCGCGCACCTTACGATTGGCCAGCGCAGCCCCGCGGTGATTG
>JBEAUN010000139.1:0-3232 GCA_041161415.1 Pseudomonadota bacterium
GCGCGCAGCACGCTGTGATTCACGCCATAGACCACGGTGGCGTCGACATCTTTGCCGCCGGGGGCGGAGATCACCACTTTCTTGGCGCCACCGCGCAGGTGGGCGGAGGCCTTTTCCTTGCTGGTGAAAAAGCCGGTGCACTCGAGCACCACATCCACGCCCAGCTCGCCCCAGGGCAGCTCGGCGGGGTTGCGGTTGGCCAGCACGCGGATCTTGTCGCCATTGACAATCATGGTGTCGCCATCGACCGACACGGTGCCCGGGAATTTGCCGTGGGCGGTGTCATAGCGGGTGAGGTGCGCGTTGGTTTGCGCATCGCCCAGGTCATTGATCGCGACGATCTGGATTTCATGATTGCGCTTCGATTCGTAGAGGGCACGAAGCACGTTGCGGCCGATACGGCCATAGCCATTGATGGCGACTTTGATAGGCATGACTGGACTCCTCTAAGCCTTTGATGAAAGCGAATACCGCAGGCTGCCCCGCGGCGAATTTAAAATGTCTTACAGCAAGCCTTGCACCGCCTTCGCCACATGCTCGGGCGTGACGCCAAAGTGCTTGAAGAGCTGCGGCGCGGGCGCGGATTCACCGAAGGTATCAATGCCGATCACCGCGCCTTCCAGCCCCACATATTTGCGCCAGAAATCGGTGACACCGGCTTCCACCGCCACCCGCGGCACGCCGCGCGGCAACACCGATTGCTTATAGTCGGCGCTTTGGCGATCAAAGACATTGGTGGAGGGCATGGACACCACGCGGGTGGCGATGCCGTTTTGCAACAAGAGCTGCTGCGCGGCCAGCGCCACGGCGACCTCTGAGCCGGTGGCGATGATCACCGCTTGCGGCTGCCCGTTGGCGGCATCCGACAACACATACCCACCCTTGCGAACCGCAGCCAGCGTGGCGGCATCGCGTCGCTGGAAAGGCAGATTCTGGCGCGAGAATAACAGGCTGGAAGGCCCATCGCGGCGCTCGATGGCGTGTGCCCAGGCCACGGCGGATTCCACCGTATCGCAGGGGCGCCACACATCCATGTTGGGCATGAGACGCAAAGTGGCGGCTTGCTCCACCGGCTGGTGGGTGGGGCCGTCTTCGCCTAAGCCGATCGAGTCGTGGGTGTAGACAAAAATCTGCCGCGCCTTCATGAGGGCTGCCATGCGCAGCGCATTGCGGGCGTATTCGGAGAACATCAAAAAGGTGGCGCTATAAGGAATCAGCCCGCCATGCAGGCTCATGCCGTTGCAGATCGCCGACATGCCGAATTCGCGCACGCCAAAGTAAATGTAATTGCCGCCCGATTCACGCGTGACGCCCTTCGAGCCGGACCACAGCGTGAGGTTGGAAGACGCCAGATCCGCCGAGCCGCCGACCAGCTCAGGCAGCGCCGCGGCATAGGCTTCGATGCAATTTTGCGAGGCCTTGCGGGTGGCGATCGTTTCGGCTTTTTCGTTGAATTTCGTGATCACCGTATCCACATGGGCCGACCAATTGGCCGGCAGCTCGCCCTTCATGCGGCGGGTGAATTCCGCGGCGAGCTCAGGATAAGCGGCGCGGTAGTGTTCGAATTTACGCTGCCAGTCAGCCTCTAGCGTCGCGCCTTTTTTGCGCGCGTCCCAGGCTTCATAGACCTCTTGGGGGATTTCGAAGGGGCCGAAATGCCAGCCGATGTGCGGGCGGGAGGCCTCGATTTCGGCTTGGCCCAGCGGCGCGCCATGCACATCATGCCCGCCCGCCTTGGTGGCGGCGCCCATGCCGATCACGGTTTTGCAGCAGATGAGCGTGGGGCGATTGACATCGGCCTTGGCGGCCACGATGGCCGCGTTGATCGCTTCGGCATCATGGCCGGGTACATTCGGAATCACCTGCCAGCCATAGGCTTCAAAGCGCTTGGGCGTGTCGTCGGTGAACCACCCATTCACATCGCCATCAATGGAGATGCCGTTGTCATCGTAAAAACAAATCAGCTTGCCCAGCCCCAGAGTGCCGGCGAGCGAGCAGGCCTCATGCGAGATGCCTTCCATGAGACACCCATCACCCAGGAACACATAGGTGTGGTGATCCACGATTACATGCTTATCGCGATTGAATTCCGCGGCGAGCATTTTTTCCGCGAGCGCCATGCCCACTGCATTGGTGATGCCCTGGCCCAGAGGCCCGGTAGTGGTTTCCACGCCCGGGGTGAGGTGCACTTCCGGGTGGCCGGGGGTCTTGGAATGAAGCTGGCGGAAATTCTTGAGATCGTCGATCGAAAGATCGTAGCCGGTGAGATGCAACAGCGCGTAAATCAGCATCGAGCCATGGCCATTGGAGAGCACGAAGCGGTCGCGATCAAACCAATGCGGATTGCCCGGGTTGTGGCGCAGGTGGTGATTCCACAGCACCTCGGCAATTTCGGCCATGCCCATCGGCATGCCGGGGTGACCGGAGTTGGCGCGCTGGACGGCGTCCATGGCGAGAGCGCGAATCGCGCTGGTGAGGTGATTGAACACGGTGGCCTCGAAGTCGCTGAAAGTGGCGCGGCGGGCGGGGCGATGTGCCTGCATGGCAGTCTCCATGAGTGAGCCGCCCGGCCCGAAAAAGGGCGTAATTATCGGGCAAACCGGGCGAAAAGGGTAGTGCGGGGTGGTTTTTGCTCCGCCCAAAAGCCTGACGCGGGCGCGATCGGGGTGCTTGATCTGGGTCAAGCTGGATGGGCGCGCTTTGCGTGAGAGTGAATTTCCAGGCCATGCGGCCTATGCAATTGGCATAATCGGATTACACTTGCCCTGCCTGACTCGCGCGACTTGCGTTGGGTTCGGTAAGCCAGGCGAAAAGGGTGCAGCAGCAGCTCGCCATGTTGGCGAAGACACCCCGAGAGCCACGGAAAAACAGATTTTTCGTCGATCGAGAGTGTGCCCAAATCTCATGCAAGCGAATTTTCATGCGTCTTCTGTGCGTGCCAAAACCACCGTCCATCCTGAGCCTGCGCCCATCGCCTCGGGGCCAAGCGGCTCGAGCGAAGCCGATCTGACACATTGCAGCCACGCGCAGTCTTCCCGCGAGGGCAGTGGCAGTGAAATGTCACAGTCAGCCTGGCAAAACAGCGAACATGCCGCTCGCCTGGGGGCCGCCCTTAGAGCACGTTGCCCAACGCAAAACACGCGGCCGCCCAGCCCGCCTGCACCCGCGCTCAAACCCTGGCAGGTGTGCCCTGAGCATCAAACGCATTTTTCAAAAGGGCATCATGTTGATC
>JBEAUN010000148.1:0-3835 GCA_041161415.1 Pseudomonadota bacterium
GCCCCGACGAGTAGCGCAGGGCAGCCCCGAAGGGGCCGAACGGGTCGGGGTGCCCTTTTTTTGATTCCTTTTTTTGGGCAAGCAAAAAAAGGGATCCGGCCGTCGGGACGGACTCCCGACCCACCCCTCTCATCGACACAAACACAAGGCACCAAGCACCAAAACTGCAAAGCAAGAAAACGGACTACACAGCGCGCTACCAAGCAAAAAGATGTGTGCATACAGTAGCGTTTGCGGGAGAGCGGGCGCACGCGGCCAACAGGCTCGCCTCTGCCAACTGATTGTGATGAAGCGGCTTTTGATGCTCCGGCCCTGATCCCCCCTCGCTCCCCCCTTATCAGGGGGAAAGAAATGCGCGCGAGCCGAGTGTGGCAGTGCTGAGGCGACCTGCGCCTTTAATCCGGCACAAACTTCAACACATTGCCATTGATGCAATAGCGCCGGCCACTGGGTGGCGGGCCGTCTTCAAAGACATGCCCCAGGTGAATCCCGGAGCTCGCGCTGCGCACTTCAATCCGCCGCATGCCGTGGGAGGTATCCGGGTGCTCCGTCACCGAGCCGGGCAGGGGCTTGAAAAAACTGGGCCAGCCGGTGCCGCTTTCAAATTTCGTGTCGCTGCGAAACAGCGCCGCCCCAGTGATCGGATCGACAAACGTGCCCGGCCGCTTTTCATCCAGATGCGAGCCCGTGCCAGGGCGCTCGGTGCCTTGCTCGAAGGCAATGCGCTGTTGCTCAGGCGTGAGCAAATGGAAGCCGAGCCATTTCCAAAAGCGCGGCGCATCGCCTTGATAGCCGGTGTAGCGCGACACCTCCTTGCCCTTTTCAAACAGCACCATGGTGGGCGTGGCAAACAGCGCCTTCTCGAGCTTCCAGCCGGCCGGTGGCTCGGTGCTCAAAGTGCGGGCATAGGGCACCGGTGACTTCCAGCTCTTCAACACTTCGGCATGGAATTGCTTGCAATACCCGCACTCTTCCGCCTCGAACACCACCAGCTGGCGATTGAAGTTGAGCGTCTTGGGGTCCAGCGCGCGCGGCGGGGGGCTGGCGGCGGGGCTTGTGCTGCCGGGGTATTTCACCCCGGTGCCGCCTAGGCCGCAGTAGCCATTGGGATTCTTTTTCAAATAATCCTGGTGGTAGTCCTCCGCCTTGAAATAACTTTTCAGCGGGGCGATTTCAGTGGCGATAGTGCCGCGCCCGGCGGCTTTGAGGGCGGCCTGATACGCCTCACGCGTGGCCGTGGCGATCTTCAATTGCGCGCTCGAGGTGGTGTAGATCGCGCTGCGATAGTTGGTGCCCACATCATTGCCCTGGCGATCTTTCTGCGTGGGGTCGTGGCTTTCCCAAAAGCGGGCCAGCACTTTTTCCAGACTCACCTTGGCGGGGTCGAAGCTCACCTTCACCACCTCAGCGTGATTGCGCGCTTGGGTCTTGCCGAGCTTAATGAGGCGCTCATGGGCGAGCACCGCTTCATAGGTGCCGGTGATATCGCCATTGGCGTAGCCGCTTTCCACCTCGATCACGCCGGGTAATTCACCCATGCGCTTTTCAGCGCCCCAAAAGCAGCCCATGCCCAGCACGATGGAGTCTGCTTGCACCGCGCAAGAAGCCATCGCCAAGCCCACTGCCATGACACATTTCTTCATCTTCATCTCCTCGGGCGCAATTGCCGCGCCGTGATACGATCATCGCCCGTTTCGCTGTAAAAATCACCCTGTATCGTTGCCACAATGCACTACACCGACCTGCGCGACTTCATCTCCCAGCTTGAAAAACGCGGTGATCTCAAGCGCATCTCGCTTGAGATCGACCCGCATCTCGAGATGACCGAAATCGCTGATCGCACCTTGCGCCGCGGCGGGCCCGCCATTCTCTTCGAAAACCCGCGCGGCCACAGCATGCCGGTGCTAGCCAATTTGTTCGGCACCCCGCAGCGCGTGGCACTCGGCATGGGCGCAGAAGGCGAGACCTGGGCGCAAAGTTTGCGCGAAATCGGCCGCACGCTCTCAGCCTTGAAAGAGCCCGAGCCGCCCAAGGGGCTGCGCGATGCCTGGGAAAAACTCCCGCTTCTGAAGCAGGTGTTTGCCATGGCGCCCAAGGTGCGTGCCAGCGCGCCGTGTCAGGAAATCGTGTGGGAAGGGCAGGATGTGGATCTTTCCCGCCTGCCCATCCAGACCTGCTGGCCGGGGGATGTCGCGCCGCTCATCACCTGGGGGCTCACCATCACCCGCGGGCCTAACAAGCCGCGACAAAATCTGGGCATCTATCGCCAGCAAGTGATCGCGCGCAACAAGCTCATCATGCGCTGGCTGGCTCATCGCGGCGGGGCGCTGGATTTCCGCGATCACTGCGAAAAATTCCCCGGCCAGCCTTATCCGGTGGCAGTGGCCCTGGGGGCCGACCCGGCGACTATTTTGGGGGCCGTCACGCCGGTGCCTGATGCGCTTTCTGAATACCAATTTGCGGGGCTTTTGCGGGGCAGCCGCACTGAGCTCGTGAAATGCTTAGGCAATGATCTTAATGTCCCGGCCAGCGCTGAAATTGTGCTCGAAGGCGTGATTCACCCCGGCGAGACCGCGCAAGAAGGCCCCTATGGCGATCACACCGGCTATTACAACGAGCAGGCCGAATTCCCGGTGTTCACGGTCGAGCGCATCACGATGCGTCGCCAGCCGATCTATCACAGCACCTACACCGGCAAGCCGCCGGATGAGCCGGCCATGCTGGGCGTGGCGCTCAATGAAGTGTTCGTCCCCATCTTGCAAAAGCAGTACCCGGAAATCACCGATTTCTACCTGCCGCCGGAAGGCTGCTCCTATCGCATGGCGGTGGTGAGTATCAAAAAACAATACCCCGGCCACGCCAAGCGGGTGATGTTCGGCATCTGGAGTTTTCTGCGGCAATTCATGTACACCAAATTCATCATCGTGGTGGATGAGGATGTGAATATCCGCGATTGGCAGGATGTGATCTGGGCGCTCACCACCCGCGTGGATGCCCAGCGTGACACCCTGATCGCGGATAACACGCCGATCGACTATCTCGATTTCGCCTCGCCCGTGGCGGGGCTGGGTTCCAAGATGGGCATTGATGCCACCCACAAATGGCCGGGTGAAACCGACCGCGAATGGGGGCGTGTCATTGTCATGGATGAGGGGGTTAAAAAGCGGGTGGATTCGCTTTGGGATTCACTTGGTCTTTAGGAGGCGGGTATGGATCACACAGCGGCCGGCGATCGTTTTTGTCTTTACAACAGCAAGCAGCTCGAGATCGTATTGGACGCGATGGCCGATGCCGCCGCGCCGCTGCTCGCCACAGCGAGCGATCCGCTGTTGCTCGGTATCCTGCGCCGCGGCGCGCCGCTCGCTGAACAGCTGCAAGCGCGCTTAAAGTCCCGTCATGGCTTGGAGGTGCCGCGCTGCAGCCTGAAGCTCAAACGCTATGGCGATGACCTCACCTTGCTCCACCCCGACACCGAGCTCACCGAAAACGATGAAATCCGCAGCCGCGATTTACGCGCCGCCACGGTGCTGGTGATTGACGATGTGCTCTACCAGGGCCACTCGCTCGCCAGGGTGCTGGCGTATCTCTCCAACCGCGGCGCGCCAGAGATTCGCGTGGCAGTGCTGGTCGATCGCTGTGCCGCGCAATTGCCGGTGCATGCGGATATCGTGGGCATCCGGCTGCAGGTTGCGCCAAGCGATGTGGTGGAATGCAATGTGCCGCCGTTTGAGGGCGAATTCAAAGTGGAAGTGCTGCGGCGGGAGGGGTGAGCGTCAGGGAGGGGGTTGCAGCTGTCGCCAGCGAAAAGCGAAACCCCCCTCAGTCCCCCCTTGTC
>JBEAUN010000202.1:0-6917 GCA_041161415.1 Pseudomonadota bacterium
AAGTTCGTGTGCATACGGTAGCGTTTGCGGGAAAGGGATGGGGAAGAGCGCGCGCACGCAGCCCACGCGCTCGGCTCTGCCAACTGATTGTGATGAAGTGGTTTTTGATGCTCCGGCCCTGAGCAAGCCGTATCGGCACGCCCCCACTGCCCACAAAATGCGTTCTAATACGCCCTTTCCCCAGCCCACTCGATTGCACCATGTCTGACCCTCTTTCTTCGCCGCTCGATCGCGCAAGCATCCTCGCGCATCTGGGGCCGGATGCAGACAAGGTCGATCTTGATGTGCTGCACACTTGCGAGTCGACCAACACCGCGTTGCTGGCAAGCCCTGCGCAACCTGGCCGGCTGGCGGTGCTGGCGACGGAAATTCAAACTGCCGGTCGCGGCAGGCGAGGGCGCAGCTGGCATGCCTTTGCCGGTGGCAGTCTCATTTTTTCAGTGCGCTGGGCGCGCGGCCCGCAGGCGGCAAGCCCTGCGGGCTTGAGTCTGGCGGCGGGCGTGGCGATTGCTGAAGTGCTGGAATCCTTCGGCTGCGCCGGGCTCGCCCTCAAGTGGCCCAATGACATCCTCATTGATCAACGCAAGGCGGGCGGGATTCTGGTGGAGATCACCGGCAGCCCCGCGGCGCAGTCGGTGGTGATCGGGGTGGGGCTTAACACCCAGCTGCCCGCGCGCGCGGTGGATGACATCGTCATGGCCGATGTGTTCTCCGCGATGCAAAAGCCGCCTACACGCGATCTTCTGCTCGCCCGCCTCATCGCGGCATTGCACGCCATGTTGCCCCGCTTTGATCAGCACGGCTTTGCCGTCTTTGAGGCCGCCTGGTCTGCTCGCCATGCGCATGCCGGAAAGCGCGTCACGCTGCAGGGTGAAGGCGCGATGCGCGAGGGCCGCGTGATTGGCGTCGATCATGAAGGCGCTTTGTGGCTTGATACGCCGCAGGGCAAAGCCCGCGTGCTGTCGGGCGACGTGAGTTTGCGGGAGATCGCCTGATGCTGCTTTTCGATGCTGGCAACACCCGCCTCAAGTGGGGCATCAAGCAAGGTGACGCGTGGCTCGCACAGGGCGTGCTCGATTACGATTCGCTTGAAGAGTGGCCCGCGCATTGGCCCACAAACTGGCCGCAGGATTGGGCGCCGACCCACTCGCCTGCGATTGCCTTTGGGGTGAATGTCGCTGGGCCAAACCGCGGTGCCTTGATCGAAAAGGCACTCGCCCAGGCGGGCCTTGCCACCCATTTTTTCAAGGCCGAGGCTGCCCGCTGCGGACTTACCAATCTCTACCGCGAGCCCGCCCAGCTGGGTGCGGATCGCTTTGCCGCACTCATCGGCGCGCGTGCGCTGCATCCAGGCCCTTTGCTGGTGGTGTGCGCCGGCACGGCCACCACCATCGATCATGTCGATGCAGAGGGGTATTTCCAGGGCGGGCTCATCCTGCCGGGCCTTCAGATGATGCGTGAAAGCCTGGCCCACGGCACCGCCGGCTTACCGCTTGCAACTGGCCCTTTCGTGGACTGGCCGCGCAGCACCGATGAAGCCATCATGGCCGGGTGCCTGGCGGCGCAGGTCGGGGCGGTGATGCAGATGTGGCAGCGTCTGCCGGATACGCCCGATCGGCTGTGCCTTTTGTGTGGCGGCGCGGCGGCGAGTCTGGTGATGCAGATGCCGCAGCCTTGCCGGCAGGTGCCCGATCTCGTGCTGCAGGGTGTGGCGCAGCTTGCCACTCAATGGGTTGCAGAGCAGATAGGCGCATCGCGCGGAATGAGGTAACCTGCTGGCCATGATCGTGTTACGCGTTTTTTTGCTGCTGCTGATTTTTTCCAACCTCGTGCTCTTTTTCTGGGGGCAGGGCGTGTTGGGTGGGCAATCCGCGCAGGGTGAGCCGGAGCGGCTTGGCAATCAGCTCGACCCTGAAAAAATCAGCATCGTCTCGCCCGATACCCAGTCCGCTCCAGCCAAACCGACTTCGGCTACCCAAGAGCCCGCCAGTACGCCCGCGGCGGCTGCTGCGCCCACGCCCACCGCCGCCCCTGCGCCGGCCGAGAGCGCGCCAGCCAAGAGTGCCAAACCCGCCAACACCGAGACGGTCTGCATCGCCCTGCAAGGCTTTGGCCGTGAGCAGGCGCGGGTGGTGGTGAGCAAATTCAAGGGCGACACCGGCATCAAGACGGTGAGCCGCTCGCTGGGCGACCCGGATACCTTCTGGGTGATGTACCCCGAGTTTGCCAGCCGCGCGCTGGCTGATAAAAAAGCCGCTGAATTGCGCGGCTTGGGCGTCACCGATCTTTTCATCATGGGCGACGATACCCCGCACCCGAACTCCATTTCCCTCGGGCTTTTTAAATCCCGCGAGAAGGCTGACGAGCATCTTGAATCGCTCAAGAAAAAAGGCGTGCGACAAGCGCGCATTGTGGTGCGCGAGGCGGCCAATGCCCGTCAGGTGATCGAATTCACCGGCCCGCGTGATGCCGTCATCGCGCGTGCATCGCTGTTGCAAGGCAATTACCGCGGCATCGAGCGCGGCAAATGCGGGGCGGGCGATTGAGCCGCTTCGTGGTGGGGCTCACCGGCGGTATTGGCAGTGGCAAAAGCAGCGCAGCGCATGCCTTTGCCCAATTTGGCGCAGCGGTGGTGGATACCGATGCGCTTTCCCATGCCCTGACCGGCCCGCATGGCGCGGCCATGCCGGCGATTACGCGCGAATTCGGCCCGCAGATGATCAACGCCGAGGGCGCGCTTGATCGCGCCGCCATGCGTGAGCAGGTCTTCAGCGATCCCGCCGCCCGCGCCCGGCTGGAAGCCATCTTGCACCCGCTGATCCAAAAAGCCGCGCGTGCCGCCTGCGAGGATGCCTTCGCCAGCGGCGCACCGTATGTGGTGCTGATGGTGCCTTTGCTGCTGGAAACCGGGTCCTATGACGATGTCATCGACCGCATTGCCGTGGTCGATTGCCCGGAAGCGCTGCAAATCGAGCGCGTCTGTGCGCGAAGCGGCCTCACTGAGGCGCGTGCGCGCAGCATCATGGCGGCCCAGCTAAGCCGGGCCGAGCGCACTGCGCGCGCCGATGATCTCATCGACAACAGCCGTGATCTTGCCTATCTGCACCAGAGTGTGGCGGCACTGCACCAAAAGTATCTTGAACTTGCGCAGAGAGCGTGAATCTCTGTGCTATGATCGAGCCAAATTTCAACTTACGGGCGTAGCAGCGAGACTCGGTGATCACCTACGAATATCCGCTCAACGAACGCATCCGCACCCTGCTGCGGCTCGAAGATCTCTTCGAAAAGAGCGCTTGGTTCATTCGCGCCGACGGCCCGCTCGAGCACCACGCCTGCCTGCTCACACTATTTGAAATCATCGAAGTCACCCGGCCGGATCTCAAGGTCGATCTCATGCAAGAGCTCGAGCGCCAGCGCCAGACTCTCATTGGTTTTCGGAACAACCCAGCGATTTCTGAAGACGCGCTGTCCGGCGCCTTGTATGAAATCGAGCAGGCCAGCGCGGCGCTCCTGGCCATGGCCGGCAAGATCGGCCAGCACCTGCGCGACAACGAGTGGCTGATGAGCATCAAAAGCCGCGCCGCCATTCCAGGCGGGGTGTGTGAATTCGATGTGCCGTCTTACCACTTCTGGCTGCATCGCGCCGCTGATGCCAGGCGGGCTGATCTCATGAATTGGGTGCGCCCCATTCTGCCGATTCGCGATGCGCTCATCATCGTGTTGCGCCTCTTGCGCGCCAGCGGCCGGGCAGAGCGGCATCTCGCCCAGCGCGGCGCCTTTCAGCTGATGCTGGCGGGTCGCTCCGCGCAAATGCTGCGATTGCGGGTGGCGAGCGGCGAGCCGTTCATCCCCGAAATCAGCGCCAACAAATACGCCATCAATATCCGCTTTACCACCCCGGATGGCGACCTGCGTCCCCGGCCCGCCGAGGCCGATGTGGAATTCGATCTGACCTTCTGCAATTTGTGATCATGGCGCGTGTGGTGAAATGCCCCACCTGCGGCAAAGATGTGCCCTGGGTGCCTGAAAGCCGCTATCGGCCTTTTTGCTCCGAGCGCTGTCGGCGTATCGATCTGGGTGCTTGGGCGGCCGAAGAATACCGCGTGCCGGAATCCACGCCGCCCCAGCCCGACGCGAGCGACGAGCCCGGCTGATCGCTGTGCCCAGCGCCATGCCGGGCACAGCACTTTGCATCAACTCTGCTGCGTGACGATCACATTCTGCGCCGGCATGGGCGCTGGGAAACCCGCAGCGGCCAGCGCTTCGCGAATCACTTTGTTGGTATCGAAATACACTTGCCAGTAGTGGTTGTTGTGGCAATACGGACGCACTGCCAGCACTGGCCCGACCAAGGTGAAGTCCAGGATTTCAACATCCACTTTCGGGTCTTGCAGCACATTCGGAATGGCGCTGATTTTTTCCCGCAGCAGGGCCATGGCCGCTTGATGATCGGCATTGCCCGCCAGCTGGCATTTCAGATCGACACGGCGATAGGGGTTGTGCGAGAAATTCTGCACCATGTCGCCAAAGAGCTTGTTGTTGCCCACCAGGGTCGCCACGTTGTCAGGCGTGGTGATATTGGTGGCGAACAAACCGATCTCGGTCACGGTGCCCGTGATCCCGGCCACCGAGACGAAATCGCCCACTTTGAAAGGGCGCAGGAACATCAAAAAAGCCCCGGCGGCGAAGTTCGCCAGCAAGCCCGCCCAGGCCGCGCCAATCGCAATGCCCGCCCCCGCGATCAACGCCGCGAAGGTGGTGGTCTGCACACCGAAATACCCCAGCACGCCGATCACCAGCAACACATTCAAGGTGACATTCATGATAGAGCTGACATAGCGCACCACGGTGGCGTCGACCTTCTGCTTTTCCAGCGTGCCGCGCGCCATCGAAGTCGCCAGGCGAATCAACCAGCGGCCCACCAGCCAGAAAACGATGGCAGCCAACACCTTCCCGCCCACATCCACCGCGGTGGCGACGATCACATCCTGATACCGCGAAAAATCCTGATCCAACATCGAGACAATCCTTTCGAGAAAGCGGTGTGGCAACACCAAGTTAAAGGGCCGGGGAGTGTAACGCGATAAACCCCTCGCGCCTATCAGGCGTGATACCTATGCCGCTTCGCCCTTGTTTTGCCCGATTCTGCGCTGAGTGAAGCGAGTCCATCATTCCACGCGCTCGATTTTTAGCCCCTCGGCTTCAAGCAGCGCCGGCAGGCCCGACTCGCCAACCAGATGCAGCGCCCCGACTGCGACAAAAGTGCCGCCCTCTTTCAAAAGCGGCATTGCCCGTTTGGCGAAGATAATATTGCGCCGCGTGATGAGTGCCTCGCTAAGCGCCTCTTGCTGGGCGCGCACGGCCGGGATGCTGGAGCGATTTTCAAGCTGCGCGCCCCACGCGCGGGCCATGTCGCCCGCCAGATAAAAGCGCAACATCGCGGCGGTGTCCGATTCCAGCCGGTCAAAAGACGACACCGCCTCGCGCAGCAAGGCGATCTGCGCATCTCGCGGCAAGCCGCTGATCGCACCCACCTGCTCACCGATACTTTCAAGCCCCACCACCGCCTTGCCGGCCAAGCGGGCGCGCCGTTGCAGCATCACATCGAGCACATCCTTCCCGGCTTGTTGCTCGGGCTTTAACAACACCACCAGCGCCGCCCAGGGCTGCAAATGCGCTCGCAAACGTGCGGGAAGCCCACGCAGCGCCAAGAGCCCATCCACCTTCGGCCAATCGGCCCCCAGCTGCGCGGGCAATTCCGGCCGCGAGGCGATCATCGCCAGTTGCAAGGCACCTTTGTCCGCTTCATCGAGCACCACCTCGGTCACCAAGGTGGTGCTTTGTGCAAAAGCGTGTTCAACCTCCGGCGGCAGGGCGAGCACTGAATCGGCATTCACATGCAAGGTGCCAAAAATAAAATTGGCGGGCTTGCCCGGCATGCTCACCTTCCACAACAAGCCCTGATCGAATTTATTCGCACCTCCCGGCGTGTCGCTGGCCCGCGCAAGCCACGGCGCCAGCAGCAAGCCAAAAAGCAGCAGCATCACGCGCCCCATCAGCCCTGGCCCCAAATGCCGCGAATCCCGGCCACGCCATGCGCACCGGCTGCGCGCGCAGCATCCATCGCATCGCGCCCCAGCCCGCCAATCGCCAGCACCGGCAAGGGGTAATCCTTAATCAGCGCAGAAAACTGCGCCCAGCCCATGCCGGCTTCGCCAGGGTGGCTTTGGGTGGGCAGCACGGGCCCCAGCACCACGAAATCAAGCCCCGATTGCGCGGCCTGGGCGAGCTCATCGGCGTGATGAGTCGAGCCCCCCACCCAGGGGAAATCCGGCCGAGAAAAGCCGCTTGCCCGCCATTGTCGCGCCGGCAGATGCACGCCATCGGCCTCGATCTCGTGGGCGAGATCAATGTCGCTATTCACCAGCAATAAAGCGCCATGCGCGCGGGTGAGCGCGCGCACCGCCTGCCCGAAGCGCCGCCGCGCAGCTGCCTCAAGCGGCCCTTCGCGAACCTGCACCAGGCCCAAGCCTGCTTTCAAGGCGGCCTCCAGCGCGGCGAGTTGTGCCTCAATGCCAATGGCATGCGCCTGGGTAATGCCCATCATGCGTGGCAGCTGCAGTGAGCGCAGCACTGGGGCATTGGCCGGCAGCATCGGCCCCACCGTGGGCTCATCCGCCCGCTGCCAGGCCAGCGCCGCGTGAATATGGCTCTTCGGCTCGCCGGCGAATTCGCTCACTTCGAAAAAATTGAGCCGCACATGGGCGTGTTCGTATTCAAACTCCCGCGTCACCCAAGGATTCGCGCGCAGCACACGGATACCCAGTTCTTCATTGAGCTCGCGGCACAGCGCCTCATACGGGGTCTCGAGCGGCTCCACCTTGCCGCCGGGGAATTCCCAGTAGCCTGCATAGAAT
>JBEAUN010000269.1:0-5411 GCA_041161415.1 Pseudomonadota bacterium
CGATCCACGCTTCCTCCCCACGCTCGGTCGCCCTCACGCAGTTGCGCTTCACTTTACTCGCTGTGACCAGCTCGTAGCGGGACTTGCACCCGCAGGTGTGCGCCCATGCTGGGCGCACCAACAAAAAAGGCGGTAGCTTCCGCCACCGCCTTTTCCGTTACAACCGCAAAACCCTTACAGCACCGATTTCAGCAAACGGCCCATTTCGGAAGGATTCTTGGTGACCTTGATGCCGCAAGACGACATGATGTCCAGCTTTTCTTGCGCAGTGCCCTTGCCGCCGGAAATGATGGCGCCAGCATGGCCCATGCGTTTCCCTGGGGGCGCGGTGACACCGGCGATGAAGCCGACCACGGGTTTCTTCATGTTGTCCTTGGCCCACAGCGCCGCAGTTTCTTCGTCCGAGCCGCCAATCTCACCGATCATGATCACCGCATCGGTGTCCGGGTCGTCGTTGAAAAGACGCAGCACGTCGATGTGCTTCAAGCCATTCACCGGGTCGCCGCCGATGCCGACTGCAGAAGATTGGCCCAAACCCAGTTCAGTGAGCTGGCCCACGGCTTCATAAGTCAGCGTGCCGGAGCGGGACACCACGCCGATGCGACCCTTCTTGTGGATGTGGCCGGGCATGATGCCGATCTTGATTTCTTCAGGCGTGATCACGCCGGGGCAGTTCGGCCCAAGCAGCAGGGTCTTGCGATTTTCAGCGCGCATGCGTTCGCGCACTTCGATCATGTCGCGCACCGGGATGCCTTCGGTGATGCAAATCACCAGATCCAGATCGGCTTCCACCGCTTCCCAGATCGCCGCAGCAGCGCCCGCGGGCGGCACGTAAATCACGGAGGCATTCACACCTTGCTTTTCTTTGGCTTCACGCACGGAGCCATAGATCGGCACGCCTTCGAAGTCTTCACCGGCCTTCTTGGGATTCACGCCGGCGACGAAGCAGTTGGCGCCATTGGCGTATTCGCGGCACATGCGGGTGTGGAACTGACCGGTCTTGCCGGTGATGCCCTGGGTCACCACGCGGGTGTTTTTATTGACAAGAATTGACATGCTGATTTCCTCTTAGTTGCCCTTGACTGCGGCAACGATCTTTTCAGCCGCTTCGGCCATGGAGTTGGCGGAAATGATGGGCAGGCCGGATTCAGCCAGAATCTTCTTGCCCAGATCTTCATTGGTGCCCTTCATGCGCACCACCAGCGGTACATGGAGCTTGACTTCCTTGGCCGCAGCGATGACGCCGGTGGCGATGGTGTCGCAACGCATGATGCCGCCGAAGATATTGACCAGGATGCCCTTCACCTTGGGGTTCTTGAGCATGATCTTGAAGGCTTCGGTGACCTTCTCGGTGGTGGCACCGCCGCCCACATCGAGGAAGTTCGCAGGCTCAGCGCCATAGAGCTTGATGGTGTCCATGGTGGCCATCGCCAGACCCGCGCCATTCACCAAGCAGCCGATGTTGCCATCGAGCGAGATGTAGGACAGATCAAACTTCGAGGCTTCGATTTCGGCCGCGTCCTCTTCATCCAGATCGCGATACGCAACGATATCCGGGTGACGGAACAGCGAATTGGAATCGAAATTGAATTTGGCATCCAGCGCGATCACATCGCCCGAGCCAGTGAGGATCAGCGGGTTGATTTCCGCCAGCGACGCATCGGTTTCCCAGAAGGCCTTGTAAAGACCTTGCAGCGCCACGCGGGCCTTGGGCACAGAGCCCTCTGGCACGCCGATCTTGCGCGCGACATCATCGGCTTCTGCGTCTTTAAGGCCCGCGACCGGATCAACATACACCTTGTGGATTTTTTCAGGGGTGTGCTCGGCGACTTCTTCGATATCCATGCCGCCTTCGGAGGAGGCCATCACGCAGACCTTTTGCGTGGTGCGATCGACCACCAGGCCGACGTAGAGTTCTTTTTGAATGTCGGCGCCTTCTTCGATGAGCAGGCGGCGCACCTTTTGGCCTTCGGGCCCGGTCTGGTGGGTCACCAGCTGCATGCCGAGGATGTTGCTGGCATATTGCTTCACGTCGTCAATCGACTTCGCCACTTTCACGCCGCCGCCTTTGCCGCGGCCCCCTGCGTGAATCTGGGCCTTCACCACCCACACCTTGCCGCCCAAGTCATTGGCTGCTTTCACCGCTTCATCGACGGAAAAGCAGGGAATGCCGCGCGGGGTGACAACACCAAACCGGCGCAGAATTTCCTTCGCCTGGTACTCATGGATTTTCATGCGTCTTCCTTGCAATCAAAAAGAAGTCATCAAGGCCGCGGCCCTGCTAAGGCCACGACATAAAAAGGAATGCCCGAGAGGCGGCGCAGCCACACAGCCAGCACCGGCTCGCAAACAAGGCGCGGATTCTAGCACAGCAGCATGGCCGCTCGCAGCCGCCGCTGATTTCTGAGTGGCTCCCTCTAATCCACCACGAGCGTGAGGCGCCCAAGCGGCGCAATCGTCGCCTCCAACACATCGCCCCGGGCGATCGGCCCCACGCCGGCGGGGGTGCCGGTGAAGATCAGATCACCCGCGGCCAGGCGGACATATTGCGAGAGATTGGCGATGATGTCGGCCACCGGCCAAATCATGTCGGCAAGATTCCCCGTTTGGGCCTGCCTGCCATTGACGGAACAGCCGATCGCGCCCTCGGTTAGGAGCCCGCATTGCGCGCGCGGCGTGATGGCGGAAATCGGCGCGGAAAAATCAAATGCCTTGCCGACTTCCCAAGGCTTTTTTTGATCGCGCATCAGAAGCTGTAAATCGCGCCGCGTGAGATCAAAGCCGATCGCATAACCAAAAATGCAGGCTGCGGCCTGCTCAGTCGGGATATCCGCGCCACCTGCGCCCAGCGCCACCACCAGCTCGACTTCATGTTGCAAATTTTGCGTGCGCGGTGGATACGGCACACGCACCCGGCCTTCTTCTGCCGGGGCGATGGCATCGGCGGGCTTGCAGAAAAAAAACGGTGGCTCGCGCTCGGCACCCGCGGCGGGCTTGGCATCCATCGCCACAGATTCCTTGGCGTGATCCGCGTAATTTCGGCCGATGCAAAAAATCCGCCGCACAGGAAAAAGCGCAGGCGTCCCGTGCACAGGCACACTGGGCACGGGTGTGGGAGAAAACACGAAGTCCATCAAAGGCCTCTCAAGATCGCGAGGAAGGAGTCGTGGATTGTTGCCGGCAAAAAGACATCTGACAAGAGGACAGACATTCTGCGGAACCGAACAACGCGCGCCGCGACCAAGCGGCTTCTCAAGGTCACGCGAATCAGAAATCACACGATGGGCAACGCAATATCCTGGAAAGACTATCTCGGTGAAATGGCGCATGAGATCGCACGCAGCGAATCCGGCTCGGGCGAAGACACCACCGATGATGGCTTCGAATCGAATCTCGACGCATGGGTAAAGGCCGGGGGCCCAGGCGAATGCCGCGCAGCCGCCGGTGATCTGATCCGCACGGCTAAAAAAACAGCGGCGCAAGAACTCAACTTGGGTGATGGCTTGGGTGAAAACTTTAGCCTGAGGACACTGCCTGAGTGCATTGGGGATCTCACCCATATTCGTGTGCTGCGGCTGGTGGGCAACCAGCTGGTAAGACTCCCCGCCAGTATCGGCAAACTCTCGCGCTTGCAGGCTCTTCACCTGTTCGGAAACCGGCTTGAAGAATTGCCCTCGGACATCTGCCTTTGCGCAGATCTCGAAAGGTTGTATCTGGCGGGCAACAGGCTGAAAACCCTGCCTGAAGACATTGGAGCGTTGCACAAACTTGAGGTATTGTCTCTGCCGGGAAACCGTCTCACCCGGCTGCCGGAATCGATCGGCACACTGGAAGCGCTCACGGAGTTGTATCTTTTCGACAACCCCCTGCTGCTCTTGCCAAGATCGATCGGGCGGCTTAAAAAGCTCGAACGCGTGCTGCTGGGTGGCTCGCATTTAGCAGCGCAATTCGAGCAGATGACGGCCATCCTTCCGCCTCGCAGGACCCACTAAGCGGGCACCCCGGGTATCGGGGAAAGAGGTCACATGAGCATGCAAACGAAGCACAGCAATTTTGGATTCGCCGAATTCCTGCTGAGTTCGGAAGAGGACACCACGGTCAGCGGCCGCAGTGCGTCCTGGATTGCGCTCTTTGACAGCGAGCTGGATGACTGGATCACCGAGAGCGGTGTCTCGCGGGAAGAAAAACGCGCCGAGGCCGCCGCGAAAATCGCCACCTGCCGCGACCACAATCTCACCCGCCTCGATCTCTCGCGCTTAGGCTTATCCAGCCTGCCCAACTGCGTAGGGGAACTGCGCCAGCTGGAATGGCTGCTGCTGGTGTCCAATCACTTCACCACCCTGCCTGCCTGGGTGTGCGCACTGCCCGATCTGGTGGGCTTGTATCTCTCGTGCAATCGGCTGAACGCCCTGCCTGACTCAATCGGCGATCTTAACCGCTTGGAGCGACTGCGGCTTGATTACAACCAGCTTGAAAAGCTGCCCGCGTCGATCGCCAATCTGCGCGCCTTAAAGCAGATCTCACTTGGCCACAACCGCATCGAGGCCCTGCCGGAGGCGCTCTGGCTGCTGCCCTCGCTGGATGCCGAAACGCTTTTCACCCTGCCCCGCATGGAGCAGGAAAATCGCATCGCCTATCTCGAGCATAAGGCCAAGAATGTCTCCAGCATGCTGCAAGAAACGCAGCAAGTGGAGCAGGAAGCCTTGAGCACCATCGAACCCAGCGAAAGCCCTGCCGAAACCCCAGTGCCCACCACAGGCCTCATGGGCCTGCTGGCCCTACAGCGTGTGCAACTGGAAGGCGAAACACTCGCGCTGCGCGATGAAATCGATTCATTGAAAACCGAATTGGCGGTTCAAAACGCGCTTTACGGCTGAGCATCGGCCTGCGCTAACGTGGGCCAGGGAGGATTGGGGCCACATCGCCTCACACCGGGTTATCGATATCCACAAACTCGCATTGGAGCCCGTGGTGTTCCGCGAGATACTGCCCCACCGCCATCGCCCCATACCGCTCCGTCGCATGATGCCCCGCCGCGATAAACGGCACCCCCGATTCGCGTGCCGCATGCACGGTCTGCTCTGAAATCTCGCCGCTCACATACACATCCGCGCCAGCGGCAATCGCTTCGTCGAAATACCCTTGCGCACCACCGGTGCACCAAGCAATGCGACGCACCCGTCGTGCGCCATCGCCCACCAGCAATGGCGTGCGTCCGAGTTGTTGCGCCAATTGCGCCGCGATCTCCGCTGCGCTGAAATCGCCGCCTGGCTTGCCGATGAAGCCCAGATCCTGATCAGCAAAACGCGCCTCAGCTTGCCAGCCCATGCGCTTGCCAAGCTGGGCGTTATTGCCAAGCTCGGGGTGTAAATC
Organism: Pseudomonadota bacterium; assembly: GCA_041161415.1. Classification (GTDB taxonomy): domain Bacteria; phylum Pseudomonadota; class Gammaproteobacteria; order Burkholderiales; family Rhodocyclaceae; genus JBEAUN01. The sequence continues at coordinate 5,374 of JBEAUN010000269.1, forward strand.
GAGCGGCAGGTGATAGGCAAAAAGATTGATGTCATGGG
>JBEAUN010000272.1:0-5205 GCA_041161415.1 Pseudomonadota bacterium
CGATCCACGCTTCCTCCCCACGCTCGGTCGCCCTCACGCAGTTGCGCTTCACTTTACTCGCTGTGACCAGCTCGTAGCGGGACTTGCACCCGCAGGTGTGCGCCCATGCTGGGCGCACCAAAAAAAAGGCGCAACTCGGTGTGAGTTGCGCCTAATCCACACCAAAGGAGGAGGGTGGAGGAGACACCAGTGGGTCGCAGCGATCGAATCCGTGCTCTCTTTTTCAAGGCGGCTTTACTCGGGCTTTGTAGATTTGCTGGAAGGCAGTACCTCCCTTCAATATCGCCCCTCACCTCACACCGATCAGCTCGATCAATTGCTGCTCCGTTGAAACCATTATGCGTTGCTTCCTTGTGCAATGCAAGAAATTTTGTGCGCCGCAACAGACAAATTTGGGGGTCTAAACCTAGCGCGGGCCAGATGAACATACATGCAATATAACAACACCTTAAGAGAAGCACGGGCCAATTCAAGATGTCGTGACACAAAAAAACTTGCCTCACAACAACAAAAAAGATGGTTTTTTGCTGCGGCGCAAGAACCCTGCATTCACAACTTCCCCCTTGCGGCGCAATTGGGGAAGCACGCGAAATTTACAAGAAAGCGCTACCATCCGCCCTTTCGCGAAAATCGTTTGGAGCCAGGGCTATGGAATGCACCGTCAAATGGGTTGATCAGGATTGCATGAGCTTTATCGCCGAGACCGGCAGTGGTCATGTGCTGGTGATGGATGGAGCACCCGAAGCGGGTGGGCGCAACCTTGCGCCCAGGCCCATGGAGACGGTGCTGGCGGGCACCGGCGGCTGCACGGCGTTTGATGTCGTGCTGATCTTGAAGCGCAGCAGGCAGGATGTGACCGGGTGTCAGGTGAGTCTCCAAGCCGAGCGCGCGGAGACTGACCCGAAAGTGTTCGTGAAGATTCATTTTCACTTCCGCATCACCGGCCGTAATCTGAAGGCCGATGCTGTGCAGCGTGCAATCAAACTGTCAGCCGAAAAATACTGCTCGGCTTCGATCATGCTCGCCAAGACGGCGCAGATCACGCACGACTGGGAAATCATCGAAGCCTGATCAGAGGCGGTAAGCAAGCGTCTTCATGACCCCGGAGGCGCAGTGCATGGCCGCCTTAATGGGGGCTGGCAGGGAATGGGCGCCCAAGTCAACGGCGGCGCGGGCGTGGGCGGATTCGTCGATTTTCATTTGCGCCAGGACTGCGCGGGACTTTGCATCGGCGGCAGGCAGTCGATCGAGGTGCTCGCCTAGGTGCGCCTCGACTTGTCGCTCGGTTTCGGCAAGAAACCCGAGATTCCACTTATCCCCAAACACCCCCGCGGCCAGCCCCAGGCCCAAGGCGCCGCCGTACCACAGCGGGTTGAGTACGCTGGTGCGCCCGCCCAGTGCCTTGATGCGCTGCGCTGTCCAGGCGAGATGCTCCGTTTCCTCCTGAGCGGCTTGGCGCAGCTTGTCTCGCGTTGAGGCGTCTTTCGCGGTGAGCGCCTTGCCTTGATAGAGTGCTTGAGCACAGATTTCACCGACATGATTGACGCGCATCAGGCGTGCAGCGTGCTGCTTTTCTGCCGCAGTCAGGACTGCTTCCGGCAAGGATTCCCCCGGCATCGGGCGCAATGATCGCGGCTCGCCAGCCAAGGTGCGCAGCGCGCAGTCGAATTCAGTGATGATCTTGTCGAACATGAGAGCCTTAATTCGGGCGGGACTTCGAGAGATTGGCGCGCACCAGCCTCAAATCACTGTGCATGACCACCAGATCGCAGAAACCCTCGCGCAATAAAGTCGGGTGAATCTGATGGTATGCCGAGGCGCGCACCGCCTGCCAACGCGACGCAGGGGATTCAGCCCAGCTGCCATCGGCGCGGCCGACTGCATAGATGCGCTTCTCACCTGTCTTGCAGCGCAGGCCTTCGAAGGTGACATTGCGCACACCTGATGGGGTGACCACCACCAGCGTGTAACGCATCACACCATCGGGGCCTGGGCTTAAATTTTTGCTGTCAACAAAAAATCTATTGGGGTTGGCGGGACCACCATCCACCTCGATCAAATCAGCCATGTTGGGCGGGGGCGGCAATATAGTTTCTGCTTCCTGCCAAGGCTCCTCGACTTCATAGGCATGGACAGCATGGGCCAGCGCACACAACATGAGCGCTGCGAAGCGTTTCAAAAAAATCACGCAAGATCCTCAAGAAGCGAGGCGCGCGCAGCGTGTGGCACGCACTCGAGTGTGACGTTGTACTCAGGGAGATCACACCCCATCGCCAGATTCGCACCCTCAGCCAACGCCGCCTTGATGGCGGGGCTCAACTCAAAGCGCAGAAAATGCACCGCAGAGGTTTTGTGTTCATTCTCGCGCTCGAGATCTTCGTCGGCAATGGCATAAACACGGGTGAAACCCGACACCTGCACCCACATGCAATGCTCGATGCCTTTGAGGCGCACCAGCTCACGGCGGCGTTGTTCCGCATCGCCGTATTCGATCAGCATGGTGGCTTTCCAATTACTGCCGTCGGGTACCAAAGGGTTGTAGGCATCGAGCTCATCTTGAATGCCCGCCGCTTCAAACACCCGCTCGATACGCAGCATCTCCTGGATCTGATAGCGGATGGTGGTTTCATCCTCGAACAGTAAAGTGACATGCTCACCCACATGAACAGTGCGATTTTTCTTGTGAGCCAGCACCGCCTCGCGAAACGTCTTGCGTTCCCGGGCGTAGGCTTCAAGGGACATCAAACTCTCGCGCGTGATTTTGGCCATGCGCTCCTCCTGCTTCAAAAGATCAACTCAAATACCGTAGGCCTTGCGTAACAGCGAAAGCGGATGGGATTTCTCCGCGCTCACAGTTTGCCCGGAGGCTTCGATGCCTTGCTCGATGTGGCGCGCGGCGATCGGGCAATCCGAGCTGATGTAATCCGGATTGAATCCGGCCATCGACTTGAAGACCGGGCGGCCGATTTTCATCGAGGCATCGAAATACTCTTCCTTCACCCCCCAGGTGCCGTCATGGCCTGAGCAGCGTTCCACCACATTCACCTCGGTGCCGGGCACAAGCTGCAGGGCCTCGCGCGTTTTCTGGCCGACATTTTGCACGCGGGAATGGCAGGGAATGTGATAGGAAATCTTGCCAAGCGGCGACTTAAAATCGGTTCTCAACAATCCATCACGCTGGCGCAGCACGAAGTATTCAAAGGGGTCGAACATCGCTTTGGCCACGGCGCGCACATCCTCGTCCTCCGGAAACATCAGCGGCAATTCCTGCTTGAACATGAGCGTGCAAGAAGGCACCGGCGAGAGAATCGCAAAGCCCTCGCGCGCGAGCTTGGCAAGCGGCGGGATGTTGATGTTTTTCAGCCGCTCGACGCCTTCAAGATCACCCAGCTCGAGCTTTGGCATACCGCAGCAGGCTTCTTTTTCCACCAGCTTTGATGGAATCTCGTTGTGGGCGAGCAATGCGAGCAGATCCTGACCGATGCCCGGCTCGTTGTAATTCACGTAGCAGGTGGAAAAAATCGCCACTTTGCCGGGGGTCTTGGCGCCGTCTTTGATCTCAAACTGCGCCCGGGGCTTGGCCTGCGAGCGGAATTTTCGCGGCGCATAGGGCGGCAGGCGGCGATCTTTATGCACACCCAGCACCGCCTGCATCAGCGCGCGGGCGGGCTTGTTGTTATTGACCGCATTCACCGTCTGCGCCACCACCGGGATAGCGGCGAGCTTGCCCAGCGCATCGGTGCTGGATAGCAGTTTGTCGCGAAACCGGGTTTCGCCTTGTTTGAATTTGTAAGCCTTGGCGCGCAGCATGAGGTGCGGGAAATCCAGATTCCACTCGTGCGGCGGCACATAGGGGCACTTCGTCATGAAGCACATATCGCAGAGGTAACATTGATCCACCACCTGCCAATATTTCGGCTTCTCCACCCCATCGAGCTCGCCGGTGGGGCCTTCGTCGATGAGGTCGAATAGTTTCGGGAAGGCCTGGCACAAGCTCACGCAGCGACGACAACCGTGGCAGATGTCGAACACCCGCTCGAGCTCATCAAAGAGCTTGGCTTCGTTGTAAAAATCCTCACTGCGCCAATCAATGGGAAGCCGCTTGGGGGCTTCGAGGCTGCCTTCGCGTTGAGCCATGACTTACGCTCCGGGTGAGACCTGCGATGATGAAGGCGGCACGCCCCGTGGCGTGCCGGCCACGTGCGTTTAATCCGCCAGTGAATCGAGCGCTTTTTGGAAGCGATTGGCGTGCGAGCGCTCGGCTTTGGCCAGCGTCTCAAACCAATCGGCAATCTCATCAAAACCTTCATCACGCGCGGTCTTGGCCATGCCCGGATACATGTCGGTGTATTCGTGGGTTTCGCCGGCGATCGCGGCTTTCAGATTGGCGCGAGTTTCACCGATCGGCAGCCCGGTTGCTGGGTCACCGCAAGCCTCGAGATACTCCAGATGTCCGTGGGCATGGCCGGTTTCACCTTCGGCGGTGGAGCGGAACACCGCTGCGACATCGTTTTGCCCTTCCACATCAGCTTTGGCTGCGAAGTAAAGATAACGCCGATTGGCCTGTGATTCGCCAGCAAAAGCGGCTTTCAGGTTTTCTTCGGTTTTTGAGCCTTTGAGTGCCATGGCATGACTCCTTTAGCGGGGTTGAAGCCCTTCACAAACTGCCGGGCCGGGAATGCAGCAGTGCAACGCGAAACAGCGAATCAACTGATTTAGACTGAGTTTAAATCGAGTGTAGAACTGCACCTTGAGGGACGTCAACACCGCGCCACACAAGCGTCTCAAACGCCCTCAGACGCCCTCCTCCGGGGTGATGATATCGGAAGTCTTCACCAGCCACTCGGCCGGGCAATTGCGGTGGGACGGATCGCGGAACACCAGGCGGGATAACTCCAGCAAGGCTTGCTGATAAACCCCGCGCTTGAATTCGATCACCGCCTCGAGCGGCACCCAATAGCTGCTCCAGCGCCAGGCATCGAATTCAGGGTGGTCAGTGGCGCGCAGGCACACATCGGTATCGCGCCCTAAAAGCCGCAATAAAAACCAGATCTGTTTCTGGCCGCGATAGGTCTGGCGGTATTCGCGTTTCACCCAGCGCCGCGGCACTTCATAGCGCAGCCAGTCGCGCGTGCGACCGACAATTTTCACGTGCTCGGGCTTCAAGCCGATTTCCTCGAACAGCTCGCGATACATGGCCTCCAC
>JBEAUN010000289.1:0-10393 GCA_041161415.1 Pseudomonadota bacterium
CCTCCCGGGCCGCGCGGCCGTATTCATGGCGGCTGGACGCATTGCCAAAGCGCGCAGACAGCCACGGCAACATCACCTCCAGCACGCGCGCATCCAGCGGCGTGGTGGCATTGTGATCGAAAAAGGCGGGGGCGAACATGATTAATCAGGCCGAACGAGACAATCGCGAAGGCGTGCACCGCTCATCCCGCAGCACCGCCACGCCCTTCATGCGCGCAGCCTGCTGCGCCACCAACTCAGCGAGCGTCACTGAGCGCAGGTAGTCAAGCATGCGCTCATTGAGCCGTGTCCACAGGTCATGGGTCATGCAGCGCTGGTCGTCCTGGCAGTTTTCCTTGCCGCCGCAGTTGGTGGCATCGAGCGGCTCATCCACGGCGTGAATGATGTCGGCCACCGAGACCGCTTCCATCGGCCGGGCGAGGCAATAGCCGCCACCCGGGCCGCGCACACTGGAAACGATGTCATGACGACGCAGCTTGCCAAACAGCTGCTCAAGATAAGAGAGTGAGATTTTCTGGCGATCACTGATGCCAGCGAGCGTGACCGGGCCTTCTGCCTGGCGCAGCGCCAGGTCGATCATGGCAGTCACGGCAAAACGGCCTTTGGTGGTCAGTCTCATGGCAGCCTCGTGTCTCGGGGCGGAAAACTTGATAAAGATGCTCAAGTATACGATTCCCGAGTATTTCGATCAACTATTTCTTACGTCTCAAAACGAGGTTCGCGCGGCGCCCCACCGCGGCATCTTTGCCCCAGGTTGCGGTATTTCAATTTTTCTTTTTGCCAAAGCGCCGACAATCGGAGCGAGGCGCTTAGCGCGATCGTTTTGGCAACCGCAAATCGAGGGATTATGGAAACGCGGCAGGACACTTTCTTCAACAGCCTCACCGAAGGCATCGTGCTAGTGGGGCAAGATGATGTCATTCGCTACGCCAATGCCGCAGCGCTGTCGCATCTTTGCCTGGCTGTGGGCGAGCGCATCAGGAGCCCCAAGCTGCAAGAGGCACTCGCCGCGACGCGCCGGGCCGCGCCCTCTAAAGCATCCCGGCTGGATCTCGCCCCCTGCTCTGGCTTCGCGCGGGAAAATCTCACAGTGCAAGTGATGATGAGCCCCTTCGGCCACGAAACCTTGCTGGTGCTGGGCCGCGAATCCGCGAATGGCGGCGAAGCCGCCCGCGCGATTGGCCAGCTGATCAACCAGCATTGCCGCACGCCCATGCAGGGCTTTTTCGCCAGCGCCGAAATCGCTGTAGAAGCCTTACAGGCGCGCAACCCGGCCGACAGCGAAATTCGCCGGGTGGTTGAGCGGGCCATCACCCAGGGCAAAGCCGCGGTGGATAAATTAGGCCAGCTCTTGGCGATCGCCCACGCTGCGGAAGGGGTGCCCATGAAAATGGATGAACGGTTGACCCTGCCGCTGTTGCTGGATGAAGCCACACTCGCCGCCCGGGGCCTGGCCGAGCCGCGCAGAATGCGGATTTTTCTCGAGGGCCTGGAGGCCGAGCTGCCCGCGATTTACGGCAGCCGCGAGTGGTTGTCCCGATCGCTCTATGAGCTGATCGCTAGTGCTTTGATGTGCGGCTCGAATGGCGCGGATGTGCTGGTGTCGGTGAGCGCCATCGAGGGCAAGGTGATGATCGCCGCACGCGTGGCCGGCAGCATCAAGACCTTGCCCTCAAGGGATGAGACTTACACCCCTTTTTACAGCGAAGCGCACACCGAGGGGCTCTTTACCCGTTCGCTGGGAATTGGATTGTCCTTTACGCGCTGGGTCATCGAGCGGCACGGCGGGCAGTTTTTTGTGAGCGACGATGACAACGGCATCGCGGAATTTGCGGCTGTGTTGCCCAGTGGCCTGGCGGTAGAAGAACGCGGCTTTGATTCGCTGCGCCAAGCCGAGCGCTATGCCGAAGACCTCGCCCGGCTGATCAATGAGCGAGGCGCTCGACAACCGGCGGCCTTGTGGAGCGAGACATGATGAAACACGGCGTGGTGCTCATCGTGGAAGACCAGCCTGACCTGCGCAAGCTGTTACGTGTCACGTTGGGGCTGGAAGACCTTGAAATTCACGAAGCCGAAGACGGCCACGCCGCGCTCAAACTCGCTCGCGCGATAACCCCCGATGTGATGCTGCTCGATGTGATGATGCCGGGCGGCTTGGACGGATTGCAAGTGTGCGAGCGCATCAAGAACGACCCGGCGCTCGCCTCAATTCGCATCATCATGCTCACCGCCCGCGCTCAGGCGGCTGATGTGGACGCTGCCTTCGCGGCGGGGGCGGATGCCTATCTTTCCAAGCCATTTAGCCCGCTTGAGCTGATCGACAGCGTGCAGCAAATGCTCGCCCAGCGCGAGCGGAGCCTGGTGACATGAAAACATGGCGCGCGGGGTTGCTTATCGTGACGCTGCTGTTGGCCGCGATTGCAAGCGCTCATGCCGCGCCGCCGGTGATCATCGGCGCCGATCTCGAAACCAGCGACACCACCAGCACCGCCGATGATGCCATCGCGCTGGGGGTTGAAATCGCCATCGAGGAAATCAACGCCGCGGGTGGTGTGCTGGGGGGTCGCAAGCTCGTGCTCCAAAAAACCGACAACCGCGGCATCCCTGCTCGCGGCCGGGATAACGCGATTGCGCTGGCTAACACCCCCGATCTGGTTGCGATGGTGGTGAGTAAATTCAGCGCCATTGCAATGGAGCAGCTCGATGTAATTCATGAGCAAAAACTGCCCATGCTCGATGCTTGGGCCGCTGCCGACGCCATCGTCGAAAACACCGCCAAACCGAATTACGCGTTTCGTTTGAGCCTCACCGACAGCTGGGCAATGCAGGCCCTGCTCAAACACGCTCGCAGCCGCGGGCTTTACAAGATCGGCGTGGTCGCGCCGGCGAATGTCTGGGGCCGCAGCTGCTTGGCCGCCATCGAGCGGGATCTGGCGCGAAATCGCGGGGTGGTGGTCTCAGTGCAATCATATTACTGGGGCGGGGAGAAAACGCTCGCCAAGCATTATCGGGCAATACGCGAGGCGGGCGCGCAGGCAGTGATCCTCATCGCCAATGAAGCCGATGGCGCGCTGTTGGTGAAAGATATAGCCAGCCTCCCACCCGCCGATCGTTTGCCGATTTTGAGCCACTGGGGGATCCTCACCGGGCGATTTATCGAGCTCTCAGGCGAGGCACTGAATCAGGTGGATCTGGTGACGGTAACCACCCGCACGCTCATCCCGGCGCGCAATGCCGCCGCGAAGAAATTAATCGCGCGTGGCACGGCGTATTTCAAGGTCGATGACCCGGCCAAGATCATCGCCCTGCCCGGCTTGGCGCATGCGTATGACCTCACCCATCTTCTCGCGCGGGCAATCAACAAAGCCGGCAGCACCGATCGCGAAAAAATTCGCGCAGCCCTCGAATCCTTGCCGCCTTATGAGGGCGCGATCAAGCGCTATCAGCCCGCCTTCACCGCAAGTCGTCACGAGGCGCTCTCTGTTCAGAATGTACACATTGCGCGCTTCACCGCGGATGGGCGTGTTGTGCTGCTCGAAGACTAAGGTGCGCTATGGCGATGGCACGATTCCTCTGGGCCCGAGCCACATGCGCCTGGCAGCGACACGCTTCACGCCTGCGCTTGGCAGATCGCATCATGCTGGCCAGCCTTGCGCTCACCTTGAGCTTGCTGACGATTTTCGGTGCGGCGGGGTATCTGGCGCTGCGCATGAGCGAGATGCGGCGAACGCAAGCGCTGCTCGATAGCGCCGCGCAAGCCACCCGCCGCGAGATCGAGCGTGAGCTCTCCTTCATCGAAAACCTGATCGCCGGGGTTGCTGGGCAAGCGCTGGTGTCGAACGCCTTGTCGGATTCAAGGCATGGCGATGATCTGGTGTATCCCTTCCTGCGCGACACCCTGCGCGGCCACAGCGAATTTTCCAGCATCGCGCTCATCAATTATCGCGGCGATATCGTCTCGGCTTTTGGGCAGGCTTTCAGCACCGGCGTGTCCTTGCCGACGATCGCGCAGGCAGTGGTGGACACCCAAAAGCCACACACGCTATTCATCAAGACGCAAAACGGCTCACACATGCTGCGCGCCTGGCCTGTGGTGTATTTGCCCACCGGAAATGTCGAAGGCGCGATCGTGGCCGAGGTGATTGCGCAGAAACTGCTGCCCCTCGAATTGGCCAACCAGACCCCGCCTTTTTCAGTCACGCTGCTGACCGAAAGCGGCCTGCCACTCGCCTCCCGAGGCGCGCTTTTTTATGAGGACACCATCAGGGTGGAGATGCCCGTCACAACCGCCTCACCGGCCGATTTCGGCGCGATCCGTTTAATCACTGAAACACCCCGTGCAACGGCGCTCGCGCCCCTGAAGCAATTGCAGCTTCTCTACACCCTGATGGCGTTGGTGGCAGTGGCCACCAGCATCTTTTTTTCGCGCCGTATGGCATCACGCATTGCATCGCCCATCGAAGCCCTGCGCGATGCCGCGCGTCGTGCCACGATCGAAGGCCATGCGGCTTTGCAAAGCGTGCCCGTGTTCGGCCAAGGGGAGCTGGCGGATCTCGCGAATAGCTTCAATGCCATGAGCCTCTCGCTGCAGGAATCCCATGCCGAGCTTGAGGCGCGGGTGGAAGGGCGCACCATTGAATTGAGACGCGCGCGCGAACAGATCAAGAGCATCCTCGATTCCGTGGCCGAGGTGGTGTATTCCTCAAGCCCAACGCTGCAGGAATTTTTATTTGTCAGCGCATCTTCAACGAGCTTGCTGGGTGTGCCACCCGAGCGACTCACGGCAACGCCGGGGTTGTGGCTTTCCATGATTCACCCGGACGACACCGCTGCCGTGCGGGCCGCCCATGAGGCCGCAAGCCAAGGCCAGGTGAGCGAGATCGAATACCGTATACAGCGGCCCGATGGTCAGATTCGCTGGGTGCGCAATCGCTTCCAGCTGCAAGCTACTCGCGAGCAAGGGATACGCGTCAGCGGGACCCTGGCCGACATCACCGCTGCCATTGAAGCCGACATCGCCCGACGTCGCGCGGAGGAAACCCTGCGCACCCTGCATCGGGCCATTCAAGCAAGCTCAGCGGGGGTGATCATCACCGACACCACTGAGCCGGACAACCCGGTGATCATGGTGAATCCCGCCTTTGAGCGCATCACTGGCTACACCCAGCAGGAAGTACTCGGACGCAATTGCCGCTTTCTGCAAGGCCCGGACACCAGTGACTCTGAAATCAAGCGGCTCAAACAGGCCATCGAAAACAAAACCGACTGCAAGGTGATTCTCAAAAACTACCGGAAGAACGGTGCGCCCTTCTGGAATGAACTCTCCATCGCCCCGGTGGAAGACGCGCAAGGCCACATCACGCAGTTTGTGGGCATCATGAACGAGATCACCGCACTGGTGGATTACCAGCATCAGATCATTCAATGGGGCGAGCGGCTCGATGCCATCTTCACCTTAAGCCCCGATGGCTTTGTGAGCCTGGATGCCAAGGGGCGCATCACCTTTGCCAACCCCGCGGTGATGCGCATGACCGGGCTTTCCAGCAGCGCGCTGCTGGGACTTGATCAGGCCGGCTTTGATCAGCTCATGCAGCAACTCGCTGACCCGTCGCATCCTTATCCGACACTGGTGTCCGACCCGCCCACGCCCGAGGCGCACCGAGAAGCACTGATCTACCTCATCCGGCCGCAGCCCATCATCCTGAAGCGCATCCAGCGCAGCGCTGCGGGCGGGGCGGTGAGCAGCATCATCTATTTCCACGACATGACGCGCGAGATGGAAGTCGATCGTATGAAGAGCGAATTCTTAAGCACCGCGGCGCATGAATTACGCACCCCAATGGCGAGTGTGATGGGCTTCTCCGAGCTCCTTCTCCACCGCGAATTCCCGCGGGAGATGCAGCGCGAATACCTGGAGATCATTCATCGCCAAGCCAAGCGGCTGACTTCTTTGCTCAATGATCTGCTTGATCTCGCCCGCATCGAAGCGCGGCGTCGCGGCGCCTTGGTGATCGGTCGCCACAGCTTGACGCAAATCGCTAAAGAGGCCGTGGCCGCGCTGATGGTGCCGGGGGATGCGAGATCAGTGGAGATGCATCTTCCCGCCACCGCCCTTGAAGTGGAGGCCGACGCCGTCAAAATCGCGCAGGCGCTCACCAATTTGCTGAGCAATGCCTACAAGTATTCGCCCAAGGGCGGCAAGATCGCGATCACGGCAGTGGAGCGCGATCACGCCGGGGCCCATCAAGTGGGCATTGCAGTGCGCGATGAAGGCATCGGCATGACCAGCGCTCAGCTTTCTCGGGCTTTCGAGCGATTTTTTCGGGCTGATGACACCGGCGCGATTCCGGGGACCGGCTTGGGGCTCTCGTTGGTCAAAGAAATCATCGAAACCCACGGCGGCGAAGTTACGCTGACAAGCGAATTTGGCAAGGGCACGGTGGCCACAATCTGGTTACCCTTGGCCAAATCCACCCCTCTTGCCGCCTGACACCCAATGAAAATCCCGCAAAAACCAGCGATTGATTACAGCCTGCCCGGCACCGAACGGGAGCTCGCTTACGCCCAGGCCTTGCGCACAGTGGAAGATCTGCATCGGTTGCTCAAGGACAAGGAGGAAGCCTATCGGGCCTTGGAAAGGGCACATGACGAAACGCTCTTCCGGCTTGCCTTGGCGGCGGAGTACAAAGACGGCGACACCGGCGTGCATTTGGTGCGGATGGGGGAGATCTCGGCGATGCTGGCGCGCCTCCTCGGACTGGATGCGGCCTTTTGCAAAAACCTGCGCCATGCCGCGCCGATGCATGATGTGGGCAAGATCGGCGTACCCGATGAGGTGCTCAAAAAACCCGGTCGGCTCACCCCGCAGGAGTGGCAGCTGATGCAAGCGCATCCCGCTATCGGCGCGAATATCCTGGGTGGCTCACACGTCCCGGTGCTGAAACTCGCCGCGGAAGTGGCACTCACCCACCACGAGCGTTTCGATGGCGAGGGTTACCCGCAGCGGTTAAAAGGCGAAGCCATCCCGATCGCCGGGCGTATCGTGGCGCTGGCGGATTATTTCGATGCGCTCACCATGGACCGCTGCTACCGCCCGAAGTTTCCCGATGCAGAGGTCAAGCAGATGATCACGCGCGAGTCAGGCAAGCATTTCGATGCCAGGCTCACCGATACTTTCCTCACGCACTGGGATGAGTTTGCCGCCTGCCGGGATAAAATCAATGAACGCTGGGCGCGCGAAAATCCGGCAAGCACCAGCGCAGCCAAGCGTCTTTTCGCGATGGCTTAGGGTGGTGTTCAAAACCCATCGCGATGCAGCGCGCCTGTTGTCGCGTGGCCTGCAAGGCGGATTTTGCAGCGTGTGGCGGGTCCCACACGCAAAAAATCCAACGCCGCAGGACGCGTGACAACGGGATGCGATGCGCGCGAGGGGTTTTGAACACCATCCCTTAGGGTGCCGCTGCGAGCCCACCCCGCGCCCACCGCGCGCTTGTCAAACCGCCTTCTCGCGATAAACTTTCGCCATCTCGCCCGAGCGCGCCTTTTCCCAATCCATGAACAACATCGACGAAGCCCTCAACCTGGCCCGCGCGCATTCGCGGTTTCTGGATCAACTGCTCAATGCCCGAGCGCCGCTCAACGATCTGCTGCGCGACACACTCGATGCGCCACTCACCGAAGCGGCGATGCGTTCCCATCTTGAGCCCGCGACCCTCGACGAGCACAACCTCAAGGAACGTTTGCGCAGCCTTCGCGCGCGCACCATGGCGCATGTGGCGGTGCGTGATCTCGCGGGCCTGGCGAGCCTTGCAGAAGTGACCGAAACCATGACGCTGCTTGCTGAAGTGGCGATCGATGCCGCGTTGCCGGTGTGCCGCAAAAGCCTCGTCGCCCGCCACGGCGAGCCGCGCAATGCTGCGGGCGATGTGCAGCCATTCATCGTGATCGGCATGGGCAAGCTCGGCGGGCGGGAATTGAATGTCTCCTCTGATATCGACCTGATTTTCATCTACCCCGAAGACGGCCAGACGGACGGCCCAAGGGTGGTCGATAACTTTGAGTTTTTCACCCGCTTGGGCCGGGCGCTGATCAGCGCCTTGAATGAGCCCACCGAGGATGGGTTCGTTTTTCGCACCGACATGCGGCTGCGGCCCAATGGCGATTCAGGCCCACTGGTGTGCAGCTTTGACATGCTGGAAAATTATTTCATCACCCAGGGGCGCGAGTGGGAACGCTATGCCTGGATCAAGGCCCGCGTTCTGCATGGCGAGCCGATCGCGGAGCTGGAATCCATCGCGCGGCCGTTTGTGTTTCGCAAGTATCTCGATTTCGGCGCTATCGAGGCGCTCCGAGCGCTGCATGCGCAGATTCGCCGCGAGGTGGCGCGCAAGGACATGGCCGACAACATCAAGCTTGGGCCCGGGGGCATCCGCGAAATCGAATTCATCGCGCAGGCTTTTCAGCTGATTCGGGGCGGGCGCGACAGCAGCTTGCAAATCAAACCCACCTGCGCGGTGCTCAAGGGGCTGCTTAACAAACAGATTATCGACGAGAGCTGTTTTGATTCGCTCACAGCAGCCTATGAATTCCTGCGCCGGCTCGAACACCGACTGCAATATCTCGATGACGCGCAAACCCATGCGCTCCCCACCAGCGAGCGCGATCAGGCGATCATCGCGCGAGGCATGGGCTTTGCCGATTACCCCGCGTTGTTGGCGCAACTCAATCAGCATCGCAGCCGCGTGAGCCAGCATTTTGAAGCGGTGTTCGGTGACCCGAATCGGGACGGCCATAGCCTGGATACGCTCTGGACCACGCTGGATGACGAGGGCACCGCCGCACGGCTCACGACGCTGGGCTACCCCGATGCAGAAGCCGCCAAAGGCCGGCTGATTGCCACCCGCGAGAGCAGTCGCTATCAGCAATTGCCCGCATCCATCCGTAGCCGTTTTGATGCGCTGATGCCGCGTGTGGTCGAGGCCGCGGCACGCTCCGCGCAGCCCTTGGATACGCTCGCCCGCACCCTCGATCTGATTGAATCCATCAGCCGCCGCGGCGCGTATCTGGCTTTGCTGGCGCAGTATCCGCAGGCGCTCTCCAGGGTGGTCGATCTCGTTCGCGCCAGCCGGTGGACGGCGCAATATCTCACCCAGCACCCGCTCTTGCTTGATGATCTTCTCGACGAGCGCTCGCTCGCCGCCGCGCCCGATTGGCCGGATTTCTGCGGCACGTTGAGGACGCAGCTGATGAGCTTGAAAGACGACACCGAGCGGCAGATGGACCTCATGCGCGAAGCCCACCACAGCGCGCTTTTTAGGCTGCTCACCCAGGACATCGCCGGGCTGCACACGGTGGAAAAGCTCGCCGATCATCTGTCCGCGCTGGCGGATTGCATTTTGTCTTTGACGCTGGAGGTGTGCTGGCAAAAACTCCCCTCACGCCACCGCGACACGCCGCAATTTTGCATCGTGAGTTACGGCAAATTGGGCGGCAAAGAATTAGGCTACGCCTCCGATCTCGATCTGATTTTTTTGTATGAGGACGACGCGCCGGATGCGCCGGAGATTTACTCCCGCCTCGCCCAGCGCATCAACACGTGGCTGGGCAGCCGCACCTCGGCGGGCATCTTGTTCGAGACCGATCTTAGGCTGCGGCCCAATGGCGAGGCGGGGCTGTTGGTGAGTTCGCTGGCGGCTTTCTCGCAGTATCAAATGCAGTCGGCCTGGGTGTGGGAACACCAGGCACTCACCCGCGCCCGTTTTTCAGCGGGCGATGCCGCACTGGGCGAAAAATTCGAGGTGCTGCGCGGTGAAATTCTGCGCAAGCCGCGCGAGCTGCCCGCCCTGCGCGATGAAGTGCTCGCCATGCGCAAACGCATGACCGAGGCGCACGCCAATAAAACCGAAGACTTCGATATCAAGCACGACCACGGCGGGCTGGTGGATGTGGAATTCATCGTGCAATACCTGGTGCTGGGCCATGCCCATCAACACCCCGCGCTCGCCGGCAATCTGGGCAATATCGCGCTGCTCGGCATGGCCGGCGCGCTTGGCCTCATCCCGGTTGATCTGGCGGAGCAAGCAGCCGATGCCTATCGCGAATTGCGCCGCTGTCAGCATGCCTTGCGGCTATCAGACGCCCGCCACGCGCGGGTG
Organism: Pseudomonadota bacterium; assembly: GCA_041161415.1. Classification (GTDB taxonomy): domain Bacteria; phylum Pseudomonadota; class Gammaproteobacteria; order Burkholderiales; family Rhodocyclaceae; genus JBEAUN01. Next base: position 10,155 of record JBEAUN010000289.1, read on the forward strand.
GGGCAAGCGATGCTCTTGGCCGAGCGAAAGGCGGTGAGTGCGCTGTGGGATGTCGTGTTCGGGCAGGGATAAGCGGGCCCGATGCTGCCGCAGGGCCGGAGCATCAAAAACCACTTCATCACAATCAGTTGGCAGAGCCGAGCGCGTGGGCTGCGTGCGCGCCCTCTTCCCCATCCCTTTCCCGCAAACGCTACCGTATGCACATGAACTTTTCGTTGGGCGATTTTGGTTCTTGGTGC
>JBEAUN010000316.1:0-2531 GCA_041161415.1 Pseudomonadota bacterium
CCCGTTTTTATCGTTATGTTGATCATGCAAGACGCAGGTTCCGGTGCCTGCGCTGTCTGCCAAACCTTCATGCATCTGGCATGACAACACCATCGGATAAAAATTCCACAAATCACAGTGCCATTTGGCCGGTGCCGATGATAACAAACGACGCGGCCTGTGTTACCTATGCACTATGACGAGTTCCTTGGTGCCGGGTGGACAGTAGATCAAATGTCCTGGGGCGTGTAGTTGGGGTTTTCGAGTAGATGCAGCGCAGCAAAATTGTTTTTGCGGCAATCAGTTAGTCTCATCCGGCTTGCATCGGCTGCGCGCCGGAATGTGGCGCGCGAGGAAATCCATCTGGTCGGCGAGGATCTGGCGGTTGCACAAAATCAGGTATTCCGCCTTATTGGGCACATAGGGTGCGTAGAGCAACTCCATTGAGGCTTCTTCTGGGGTGCGACCACTTTTTTGCTGGTTGCAGGGCCGGCAAGCTGTGACCACATTCATCCAGATATCTGCACCCCCTTGAGAAACGGGGCGGATGTGGTCGCGAGTGAGTTTGGCACCTGCATAAAGCCGGCCGCAGTACGCACACAAATGGCGATCGCGGTGGAATAATTCGCGGTTGCTCAAGGGCGGCACTTTGGCAAAGCCGCCGGTTTGGGCGCGGCCCTTGATGGCGATGATGCTGTGGGTGGACATTTCGCTGCGGCAGCCCAAGCTGCGCGACAGCCCGCCGCGGAATGTGAAAACATGCTCGCCGGCAGACCAGGCAACCAAGTCTTTGGCGTGATAGAACAGCGCGTGTTGCCAGGTCACCCAGCGATTGGGCATGCCGTGGATATCCAGCGTCAGGATGAGCGGCGACTCATGAGCGGGGGCATCGGGCGACGACATGTTTTGCTCCACAAAACACCTCGACTGGCGGTTTGAATACAACACCTTGGAAGAGGGTAACGAAGTGTGGCGGATTTGTAAATTGCCGGTGGGCCTTGCGGCTGATTCGCGCAAGCTTGGCTGTGCACTGCTGGTGTCTGCGGCGATTCATGGGTTGATCATCCTGCCTTCGGCACCCCACTTGCAGCGCGTTTTGTTAAAGCCTGCGGTGTCTGTGCGCTTGGTGCCGGTGGCAGCGGGTCAGCCTAACCGGCTGGCAAGCCCCACCGGCGATGCGGTCAAGATCGCTGCACAAAAACCACAGCCGATTGCCCCGGCCGCGGCCTCGCAGATGCCGGTGAGCGAACGCTCGCAGGTGGTGGGGCCGGTGCAAAACGAGCGCCCGACCACTGTGTTGGAAGCGCGTGAGGGTGAAGTGGATGGCGAGGCGATGCGCGCTTATGTCTTAAGTGTCGCGGTGGGCGTGACGCGGCTTTTTGGTGAGCGCGGCGGCAGCGAGGGACACACCGGGAAGGTGGTCTTGCGCGTGTCCTTGAATGCTTCAAGCCGCTCCGTGAGTGTGCTCACATCCAGTGGCAGCGCCAGCACGGATGCGGCGGCCAAGGCCTTGCTCGGGCACGCCTTGAGCCTCGCACCGATGCCGCAGGCGCTCACCGCGCGTGCGGTGAGTTTCGATATGCCGGTGATCTTTGGTGAGCGTGAGTGATGTTGGGGCAAAGCGCGTCGGCGCTCAGCCCAGCCTTCTTTGCCAAGAATCCAGCTCCTGCAAGGCCGCTTGATAGTACGCGCCGTATGTCCAAAGGAAGATCAGCGTGTCCATGCGCTTAAGGTAATCACCTGACGTCAGGTCACACTGTTTTGCCCCGTTGATGTCATCAATGCGCTCCAGATATTCACGGGCTCGTGTTTTCAGCAGTTCGCTTTTTTCCTCATAATCAGCGCAGTGCCCTGGGGGGCGCCTAGCTGCTCTTTTGCCCTCTCATTGGCTATGAATCTGGCCAGTGGATGCCGCTCCAAGGGGAGCGGGCCGTCATAACCGGCGCTTTCCAGTTTTGAAAGGCAATCTTCGAACGATTTGATGGCACATTTCACACTGATTGTTGGGCTTTTGGATAACGGTGATTGCGCAAAGCGGGCAAGGGTGGCCCGATATTCACCGAAAGCTTTACGCTCGTTTTCGGAGGCGAAGAAAGTGTAGTGCACGTGCCTCTGAAGTTTGGTGAGTTGCTTATTTAGCACTCCTGCGAACCACCAGGCGTAATCTCCTGCTGCATCCGCCATTTCTGAAGCAGATGCGCAGAAGCAGGCGCCGTATTCATCGGTCCCACCAGCAGGTAGCAGGCGGTCGCGGTCGCCTGTAATTTCATGATTTAGCGGGCTGTTTTGATGCGTGGAGGCGGAGCGGGAGATCCGGATTAAGGCATTCGGTGGCGTGTTCATTTCGTCTTTGGACTCTCGTGGGTTGTCTCTAAGGAAGAGTTTTGACGTGGACTGATGCCATAGGTTCCACTTTCTCCTGGGTGCATCCAGCAGGGCCGGAGCATCAAAACTCCCCCAACCCCAACACGTTGGCAAGGTATTGCCGATCCCAAGCGGCGGCTTTGCGTTTTTTTGGCAGGCTGATTGAACGGGACTTGTCGTGTCGGAAC
>JBEAUN010000334.1:0-3081 GCA_041161415.1 Pseudomonadota bacterium
GCACTTCCAGCATGGCGGGGGTGGTGCCGATCACCTGGGTGGCCCAGTTGTTGGCGCCATAGACAAGCTGCGCGTTACCCGGCGCATTGGGCGCCACTGCTTTGACGCTGGGCAGCTCGGCAATCGCACTGGCATCTTGCAAAGTGAGCGTGGGCGCGCCGCCGCTGCCCAGCCGCACGCCCGAGGCGCTGGATGCGCCCGACAAAATCACCAGGAGATTCGAGCCCATCGAAGAAATCGAAGCCTCGACCTTGCTCTGTGCGCCCTGACCGATGGCCAACATCAAAATCACCGCGCCCACGCCAATCACCATGCCCAGCATGGTCAGCAGACTGCGCAGACGATTCGCCCCCAGCGCGTGCCAGGCTTCGCCGAACATGGGGCCGATCACAGGTGCGCCTCCGCGGTTGATAAAGCGCCATCAAATGCGATCCGGCCATCGACCAGCTTGATCAGCCGATGCGCATACCGCGCCACATCCGCCTCGTGGGTCACCAGCACGATGGTGATGCCCTCGTTGCGATTGAGTTCAGTAAACAGCCCCATCACCTCCGCGCTGGTGGCGGTGTCAAGATTGCCGGTGGGCTCGTCCGCCAAGATGAGCCGCGGCTGATTGATCAGCGCGCGGGCAATCGCTACACGCTGCTGCTGGCCACCGGAAATCTGATTGGGCATTTTTTTGGCGTGAGCGGCGAGCCCCACACGATCGAGCAACGCACGAGCCCGCACGCGCCGCGCCTCGCGAGGCTCGCGAGCATAGACCAGCGGCAGCGCCACGTTGTCTTCAAGATTGGCCCGCGGCAAAAGATTAAAGCCTTGAAACACAAAGCCGATCACTTCATTGCGCAACCGGGCGAGCTCGTCGGTGGAAAGCGCCCCCACATCGCGCCCGCTTAAGCTGTAGCGCCCGCCACTGCCCACATCCAGGCAGCCCAGGATATTCATGAAGGTGGATTTGCCAGAACCCGAGGGCCCCATGATGGCGACAAATTCGCCCGGCGCCACCGAGAGAGTGAGGCCCTTTAACACCGGCACCTCACCCGCCGGGGTGTGATAGGACTTGGTGAGCCCGGCAATCTCGATCACCGGCTGGCCAGCCATCAGAACATCCTCATCCGGAAAGCCCCCGGCTGGCCGCCTGCGGGGTTGCTGCCTGCATTGGCTTTGGGCGCTTTGAGGTCTTCCACCACCAAGGGCTCGTTGGCTGTGAGCTCGCCTGAGACAAATTCAGTAAAGCGGCCATCGGTGATGCCGGTGGTCACCGGCACCGCCACCGGCGCGCCTTCGCGCAACACATGAATCGTGGCACGCGAGGCATCGCGCTTTTGCCGGCCAGCACGCGGCTCGCTGGCTGCTTGAGCAGGCCGGAAGCGTAGTGCGGCATTTGGGATGCGCAGCACATCGCTCTTGCTGGACACCAGCACCGTCACATAGGCGGTCATGCCCGGCAGCAGGGCGTAATCGGGGTTATCGACTTCCACCACCACGTTGTAGGTGACCACATTTTGCTGGGTGGTCGGGTTCAAACGCACTTGCCGCACCTGCCCTTTAAAGCTGCGATCAGGAAAGGCATCCACTCGAAAGCGCACCGCCTGCCCCACTTTGATCGCGCCCACATCGGCCTCGGCAAAGCTGGTGTCGATCTGCATCTTGGTGAGATCCTGAGCGATACGAAACAGCGTGGGCGTCTGGAAGCTCGCCGCGACCGTCTGCCCCACATCCACCTCACGCGCCACCACCACGCCTGAAACCGGCGAGCGGATGATGGTGTGCGCCAAATTCACCTGGTCTCGCTCCACCTGCGCGCGTGCAGCATCCACCGCAGCGCGTGCCGATGCCAAGGCCTGCTGGGCCGCCTCGTTTTCCTGGCGGGAGACATACTCTTTCTGAAACAGCGCTGCCACGCGCGCGGCGTTCGATTGCGAGAGCAGAAGCGAGGCCTGGGCACTCGCGAGATTCGCTTGCGACTGCCTCACCGACGCCGCAAACAGCGCATCATCAAGCTCGATCAACACCTGCCCTGCACTCACCCGGTCGTTGTAATCGACATTGAGCTTTTTCACCGTGCCGGATACCTGCGTGCCGACATTCACCAGCTTCACCGGATTCAAGGTGCCATTGGCCGAGACGCTTTGGCTGATGTTGCCGCGGTCAAGTTTTTCGGTGCGGTAACGCGGCTCGTCATTAGCCTTGCCCACGCCCAGCCACACCGCCAGGCCCGCGCCTGCTGCAACCAGCAACAACACCAGGTAGAGAACAAGACGGCGGCGGCGCATGGGTGGCTCCTGTCAGGGCTCGCCCTGTCATTGTGGGCGAGTTTGCGAGGCATCGAGCATGCCAAAATCCAGCTGCCCCACCGCAAGCCCCAGTGAAAACCGCGAGATATGCCAATTGAATGTCGCTTGCGTGGCCTCCGCGCGGGCGCCGGCCAACGCGCTTTGGGCATTGAGCAATTCAATCAATGTGCCCACCCCGGCCTGATAGCGGCCCAGCGCCACCTTATGGGCTTCTTCGGCGCTCGCCAGCAAATCCGCCGTGGCGCGCAGTGATTGGGTGTCGGTGGTCAACGCTTGATAGGCGCGCCATACATCGAGCGACGTCTGCCGCTCGATCGCATCTCGCGAGGCCAGCCGGGCGTCAAGCTGATCACGCGCCGCCTGAATGCGGTAAGTGGTGGCATAACCGGAGAAGGCGGGGATAGTGATCGTCACGCCCAGAGTGTTGCTGAAAACCGGGCTGCTCTGGGAGACATCGTTCATGCTCCGCCCCATGAACACGCCCACCGAAGGCAGCCCCGCCGCACGCGCGGCCTCGACCTGGCTGCGCGCGGCGCTCACTTCAGCGCGCGAAGCCACCAGATCGGGGCGCAGACGTTTTGCAAAATCGATCAGGCGATCGACATCATTATCGAATTCGACAGTGGGCATGGCCTGCGAGGGCGGCTCGACATGCAAGGGCAGATTGGCATCCAGGCCGATCACATTGGCCAGCACGCCGCGCGCGGTGCGCGCCTCGCCCTCGGCGCGAATGCGATTGAGCGCAGCTTGCGAGAGCGCGGTCTGGGCCTGCAAGGTGTCCGCC
>JBEAUN010000287.1:0-7253 GCA_041161415.1 Pseudomonadota bacterium
GTGAACGCACGCATCGCGCAGGCCACCTTGCAGGCCGGCCGCGCCCCGGGCAGTGTGACGCTGCTGGCGGTGAGCAAGACCTTCCCGCCGGAGGCGGTGCGTGCCGCAGCGCGCTGTGGGCAGCGCGCGTTTGGTGAGAACTATGCGCAAGAGGGCGCAGACAAGATCGCCGCGCTGGCGGATCTTGATCTCGAGTGGCATTTCATCGGCCCTTTGCAAAGCAATAAAACCCGCCTGGTGGCTGAGCATTTCGACTGGGTGCATTCGATTGATCGCGAAAAAATCGCGCAGCGTTTATCCGACCAGCGCCCGGCGGGCCTGCCGCCGCTCAAGGTGTGTCTGCAAGTCAATGTGAGCGGCGAGGCGAGTAAAAGCGGGGTGACGATTGCAGCATTGCCAGATTTGGCGCGAGCCGTGGCGGCCCTGCCTAATCTCGCGCTCAAAGGCCTGATGGCCATCCCCGAGCCCAGTGATGACATGACGCTGATGCGGGCACGCTTTGCCAGCGTGCGCGAGGCGCTTGACGACTTGAACGCGGCGGGTTTTTCGCTGGATACTTTGTCGCTTGGCATGTCGGCTGATCTGGAAGCGGCGATCGCCGAAGGCGCCACCCTGGTGCGGGTGGGCAGTGCGATTTTTGGCGCGCGGCAGCGGGCACACTGACTGCGCAGTTCATCAAGGAGACACCATGCAAATCACCTTCATCGGCGGCGGCAATATGGCGAGCGCCTTGATCGGCGGGCTGATTGCCCGCGGCCAGCCTGCGGGCAGTGTGCATGTCATCGAGCCATCTGACGCCGCCCGCCAAAAACTCGCCGCGCAATTTTCCGTGAGCGTGGCAGCGGCCATCGATGCGTCGGCCCTGCCCTGCGAGGTGCTGGTGCTGGCGGTCAAGCCGCAGCAGATGGAATCGGCCATCGCGCCGCTCGCGCATCAGCTGCACAGCGAAGTGGTGGTGAGCATTGCCGCCGGCACGCGGGCGCACAGTATTGCCGCCTGGCTAGGGGGTTATGATCGCATCGTGCGCGCCATGCCCAACACGCCGGCCTTGATCGGTGAGGGCATCACCGGGCTCTATGCCTTGCCCGGCGTCACCGCCACTGAAAAAGCCGCCGCCCAGCGCGTGCTGGAGGCCGCGGGCCAGACCGTGTGGGTGGCAGAAGAAAGCCAGATCGATGCGATCACCGCCATCTCCGGCAGCGGGCCGGCGTATGTGTTTCATTTCATCGAGGCGCTGGAAGCCGCGGCCCTCCACCTTGGCTTTGAGCCCGCCACCGCGCGTAAGCTAGCCTTGCAAACCTTCCGTGGCGCCTCACTCTTGGCGAGCAGCAGCGAAGACAGCCCCGCGCTCTTGCGCGAGAAAGTCACCTCGAAAGGCGGCACCACCGAAGCCGCGTTGAAATCGATGGCCGCCGATGGCGTGTTCGACGCGATCCTGCGTGGCGCGATGGCGGCTTTTGCACGCGGGCGTGAATTGGGCGCCGCCTCATCACGCAGCCAATGACACCGCCCTGACACACCGATTGCCACTCTAACAACAAGGACCCCCATGCTCTCCGATGTAGTGCTGATGATCATCGATGCGCTGGCCAGCTTTTTCACGCTGTTGCTGCTGGCGCGGTTTTATATGCAGTGGATGCGTGCAAGCTTTCGCAATCAGCTCGGGTTTTTCGTGATGCGCGCCACCGATTGGCTGGTGTTGCCGCTGCGCCGCGTAGTGCCGGCGGTGCGTGGGCTGGATTTAGCGAGCCTGTTGCCGGCGGTGTTGGTGCAAGCGGCACTGGTGGTGATCACGCTGCTGCTAAAAGGCGCGCCGCTTAAAGCTGAGGCCTCACTGGCTTTGGTGATTCTGGGCTTTGGGGTGCTGGAGGTCTTCAAACAATCGCTGTATCTCTTGATCGCGGTGGTGCTGATGTCGGCGATTTTGTCCTGGGTGAATCCTTACTCGCCGATCAAGCCTTTGCTCGATGTCTTTGCCCAGCCATTCCTCGCGCCTTTGCAGCGGCGCATTCCCACGATCGCCAATGTGGATCTCTCGCCGCTGGTGCTGTTGCTCGCCTTGCAGGTGCTGCTCACCCTCATCGCCCATGCCCGCGCGGCGCTGTTGCCGCATCTTTTGTGAGCCTGCCGGTGTGGCTGCGGGAGGATGCCGAGGGCATCTCACTCTCGCTCCACATCCAGCCCGGCGCCAAAGCCACCGAGATCGTCGGGCTTCATGGGCAGGCGCTAAAAATTCGCTTGGCAGCGCCCCCGGTTGAAGGCCGCGCCAACGAAGCGCTGATCGATTTCATCGCCACCTGCCTCGGTGTGCCACGCAGCACCGTGCGCCTGACAAGCGGCGCCTCTTCGCGAGCCAAGCGACTCAAGGTGTCGGGCCTGGGCGCAGCGTGTGTGTTCGAAAAACTCACACCCCGCGCCCAGGCGTGATGTTCAAAACAGCTCTAGCCGTTTTTTGAATCTCAATGCCGCCGCCCTGCCCTGCCCGTACGGCGCACCGCGGCACGCGGCTGGGCGCGGCTGCTGGCGGCCTGCCCGAGCTGCTCATCCATCCACGCCACACAATCGAGCTTGCCGTTTTTAAGCGCGATGTGATAGGGCGTCACCCCGCCCCGCCCGGGCTTGGAGAGGAGATCGAGACGATCGCGGCACAGCAGCTTTAGCAATTCAAGATCGCCGTTAAAAGCCGCGATATGGGCGGGCAGCAACTGCAGCTTGTTGAAGAGCCCCGCATCGGCCCCTCGGGCAATGAGGGCCTCGGCGATTGATCGATGATTTTGTTCTGCGGCCATGTGCAAGGACGTGTGGCCATAAAAATCCTGGGCGTGAATATCGGCGCCCAAATCGAGCAGCTTAGCGAGCGCGGGCAGGCTGCCTTCCTTGGCCGCGATATGAAGCGGCGTGCGCCGCTGGTCGTCCTTGGCTTCGATCTGCGCGCCGGCCTTGATGAGTTTCTCGATCAGCGACACCCGCGAGCCCATCGCGGCCAGATGCAGCGGTGTCTGATTGGAAAGATTCCGCTCATCGGGCTTGATGCCATCGAGCTTCAACACCACATCGACGATCGCATCACCGGTTTCTTCGTCATCCATGGCCAGGCCGGCCACCGCGGCATGCAGCACCGTGCAGCCATCACGGTCCGCCACCAGCGGATTGGCGCCGCGTTTGATGAGCTGATTAAAAAGATCCGTCTTGCCCTTGGCCGCGGCCCAGTGAATCGGCGTGCGACCATCGGCATCGACTTCATCCAAACGTGCGCCCGCCTTGATGCAGGTGTCGATGATGCCCAAATTACCGCCGATCACGGCCCGCGAGAGGATGGGCACGTTGCGCTTCAACAGCGCGCTGATCTCCGCGCCATGGCCGAGCAAAATATTGAAAAGCCGCTGCTGGCCGGTCAGTGCCGCGCACTCCACCGGGCTGACTTCCTGGTGGCGCAATTTCTCCGGCAAGTCGTAATCCACATAGGGCTGCCAACTCGACACACGCATCGGATCGGCATTGTGCTGTAGCAATTTTTTCAACAGGCCAGGGTTGCCGGTAAAGATCGCGTGATGAATCGGCGCACCGCCCGGCCCCGCGGCATTGGGGTTGGCCCCGGCTTGAAGCAGCTCATTCACACAATCCGCGAGCCCCAGATTCACCGCGAGAGCAAGCGGGGTCATGCCTTTGTAGCCGGGCGTATCGAGCGCCGCGCCAGCGCGAATCAAGGCGATCAACGCACCCGGCCGGTTTGCTTGAATGGCGAGCTCAAGCGGCGTGCGCTCATTGCTATCGCGCAGATCGGGCGCGGCCCCCGCCTCATGCAAGACCCGAATCATCCGGGCATCGCCCATGATCGCTGCGGCATGCATCGCACTGCGATCGCGGTGGTCGAGGGCATTCGCATCGACTCCCTCTGCGAGCAAGCTTCGCACACCGGCCATGTCGCCACGCAACACGGCCAGTATCAACGCCGGGTCGCCCATTTCCTCTCGCACTTGCTTGATGCTCACCTGCGCAATTTCAAGACTGGACAGCTGCCTCGATAATGTCGCCTCGGCAGCCTGGTCGGCGTGCTCGCGGCTGAATGCTTCACCCTCGGCCAACAGGTCTCGCAGCCAGCCTGGGGTATCGTCGCGCACCACCACCACGAAGCTCTCCGCAGTTTCAATCGGGCGGGGCATCATCACCGCATCGAGCGCCCCCAAACGCAACAGCAAACCGAGCGCCTTCATGCGCGTGGCAATCGCCTCCGGGGTGCGCGATCGCGCGTCCGGCGCATCGGCTACTTCAGTCAGCAAATTCAAGGCCTCACGCAATTCATGGTGCGTGCTGCTGCCACGACGCGCGCCCAGATGAAAGCGCGGTGGCATTGGAATGGCAAGGCTGGCAAGACTGGGCGCGAAATCATCGTGACTGGCAGGCGGCCGGGTGCCCAGGCTGAGGAAGCTGTCTTTTTGTTCATCGGCAATCTGCTCGGCGGTGGCAAGACCGCAGGCAATCGAAACTTGGCTCAGTGTGTTTCCCATCAAAAGACTCTTTTCAGCGCGGGGTGGATTCGAGATACGCGGCGAGATAGGTGTGTCCGTAGCGCATCGCCAGCAAGGCCGGGGTTTCATCCATTTGATTCAAGACATCGTTCTTAAGCCCGAGCGAGAGCAACGCACTCACTGCACTCTCCGCCCCGATAGCCGCGGCCCAGTGCAAGGCGGTATTGCCCAAGATGTCAATGGCATGGATGTTGGCGCCATTATCTTGGAGCACGACCAGGGATTCGGCATGACCTTCCTTGGCGGCGGTGAGGAATGGCGTGGTCAGATGGGCATCCTGGCTCTCAATATTCGCGCCTAGAAAAAGGAGATCGACCAAAGCAACCGGCTGGTTATTCTGCGCGGCCAGGTGCAGCGGCGTTTGCCCGGCGTGATTGCGGATTTCAAGCAAGCGGGCGGGCTTGGCGAGCGAGGTGATGACATTGAAACGCCCCTCGCCGGCTGCCACATGAAGCGGGGTATTGCCTTCGTCATCGGTGGCATCCGCCGGGCAAAATCGCCGCAAGGACTCCACCAGCCTCGGATCATCCCCGCGCGCTGCGATATGCAGCAGCGTTTCACCATCGGTGTTCCTGCAACTGAAATCGGCGCCAAGGCTTGCAAGCAGCTCGACCATCGCCAGATCGCCGCCGGCCACTGCGCGGTGCAGCGCGGTGTGGCCAAGATAATCGCTGCTATTGATGAGACTCATCAGCACCGCTTCGGCATGCTCGACGTATTCAGTTGTGCCAGGCTTGCAATCCGCGAGTTTGGCTTGCATCGCCGCCAACAGGGCCTCGCTGTAAAAATCAACGCTTCCACTGCCTGCTGCCAGCAGCAAAGGCGTCTCGCCCTGGATATTCACCGCCGATGCATCCGCCCCACAGGAAAGGAGCAGCAAGCCGGCCTCGACCGCTTTATTCATCGCTGCCCAATGAAGCGGCGTGGTGCGGCTCTTGCTGCGCGCATCAAGATTGGCCCCGGCGGCGCGCAGCACCTCAAGCGAAGCCACATCACCCAGACTGGCTGCGATGTGGGCAGCCGTGCAGCCTTCGTCATTAGCGGCATCAACACGCGCCCCGTTGGCCAGGAGTGTCCTGATCGCCTCAACCTGGCGATGCTCGGCGGCATGATGAAGCGCGGTTCTGCCAAAGTCATCGCGGCTTTCAGGCGAGACCCCGGCTTTGATCGCGGCGGTAATGATGCCGTTAATCTGCGCGGCCAGATGCAGCACATTAAGGCCCGGCCCAGTGGTGGCAAACGGGTCAGCCCCGGCATCCACCAAGGCGTCAAAGACTGCCGGGTTTTTGTGGCTGGCTGTCCGGTGTATCGGCGCCAAGCCGGTTTCATCCGCATCATCCAGCCCAATGCCGGCCAGATGAAGGGCACGAAATCGCTGATAGAGCCCGATCGCATCACCCGGGCTGGCAGCCTCTTCGCCGCCTTCGGCAATCATGTGCGCTATCGAGATGATCGGCATGCCCGGCGCTTCGGCTTCGATACGCTTGAGATCAATCAGCCCGCAGCCGGCCAGAAACAGCAAGCTGGCAAGCTTGCGGCCCGGGCGCCCGGTGCAGAACATATCGACAATCTGCGCCATGGAAAGCGGCTCGCCTTCCAGGGCATGGATGGCATCGCGCACATTTTTTTGCAGCGCACTGCCGCTTGCCAGCCACAGGCCATCGGGATGGGCGACCGGCAGTCCCAAATCCCGCAGCATCGGTGCGTAATCCAGATATCGATCGCTGTTTGCCAGACCGCCCCGGTTAAAGGCGATCTCCGCGCGTGCGGCAGCAAAGACGGAGAGGCCGCCTGCTGCATGGGGGCGGCTTATGGTGTTGCCCATTAACAATCACTCCTGAAATGGTTGCCTGAGTGCAGGCCCGGGGTCTGCGTGGCCCGAACAAGAAAGGGGCTTAGACGTCATGTGCTGGAAAAGATTCCAGAAAAATGCAGCCCGGGGCCGCTTGCCATGCCAAGACGGCAGGCATCGGCTGCGGTGTCGATGGCGGTGACAAAACGCCGTGGGGCCCGCGCTGGGGGGCTTAGGCTGGCGGCCTGCGGGGTGGTGTTTTATGTCGGGGGCGTTTTGGACTCAACCTGGCGGCTGGCGACAGCCTTACCCACCCCACACCACCTGCCCGTCGATCAGCGTCTTCTCGACGCGGGCTTCGAGCATGAGGCCCAAAAAGGGCGTGTTTTTCCCCTGGCTTTTGAGGCTTTCCCGCGTCACCTTATGCATGCCGCCGGTGCTAAAGAGACACACATCCGCACTCGCCCCCACGCTCAAGGTGCCCGCGGCAATACCCATGATGCGGGCAGCATCCACCGTCACCCGTGAAATGGCGCGGGACAAGGGCAGATTGCGGTCTTGTGCCCATTTCACGGCGAGCGGCATCAAGAGCTCAAGGCCCGTGGCGCCGGGTTCGGCCTCCGAGAAAGGCTGCTGCTTGGCGTCATCATCCACCGGCGTGTGATCGGAGCACAGCGCATCGATGCGGCCATCGGCCAGTGCGCGGGCGAGCGCTTCGCGGTCGGATTGGGTGCGCAGCGGTGGCACCAGATGACAATGGGAATTGAAGTACCCGATATCGATATCGCAAAGATGCAGGTGGTTGATCGAGATATCGCAGGTCACCGCAACCCCGGCGTGCTTGGCTTCCTCGATCATGGCCAACCCCGCCGCGCTGGAGAGCCGCGTGATGTGGAGCTTCACCCCGGCGGCGCGGGCCAGCTGCAAAAGGG
>JBEAUN010000356.1:0-2597 GCA_041161415.1 Pseudomonadota bacterium
AAGCTGCCCTTCCCGTTTCAAGCCCGATTAAAGGCTGTAGTACATATCGTATTCGACCGGGTGCGTGGTCATGCGGAAGCGGGTGACTTCTTCCATCTTCAGCGCGATGTAGGCATCGATCATGTCATTGGTGAACACCCCACCGCGGGTGAGGAATTCGCGATCGCGGTCGAGGTGTTCCAACGCCATTTCGAGCGAGGAGCACACGGTCGGGATCTTTGCGTCTTCTTCAGGCGGCAGATCGTAAAGATTCTTGTCAGCGGGGTCGCCGGGGTGAATCTTGTTTTGCACACCATCGAGCCCGGCCATCATCATCGCCGCGAAGGCCAGATAGGGGTTGGCCGTGGGGTCAGGGAAGCGCACTTCAATGCGGCGGGCCTTGTCGCTCGACACATACGGAATACGAATCGAAGCGGAGCGATTGCGCGCGGAGTAAGCCAGCTTCACCGGGGCTTCAAAGCCGGGCACCAGACGCTTGTAGGAGTTGGTGCCGGGGTTGGTGATCGCATTCAAGGCACGCGCGTGCTTGATGATGCCGCCGATGTAGTAGAGCGCGAAATCAGACAGCCCGGCATAGCCATTGCCAGCGAAAAGATTCTTGCCATCTTTCCAGATCGACTGGTGGACATGCATACCCGAGCCGTTGTCACCGACGATGGGCTTGGGCATGAAGGTGGCGGTTTTGCCGTAGTTGTGGGCGACGTTATGCACGATGTATTTCAGAATCTGCGTCTGATCGGCGCGCTTCACCAGGGTGCTGAACTTGGTGCCGATTTCGCACTGGCCGGCCGTGGCCACTTCGTGGTGGTGCACTTCGACTTCAACCCCGCAGGCTTCCAGCGCCTGGCACATGGCGGCGCGGATGTCGTTCAGGCTGTCGACCGGAGGCACGGGGAAGTAGCCGCCCTTCACCGCGGGGCGGTGGCCGATGTTGCCGCCTTCGAATTTTTCACCCGAAGCCCACGCGGCTTCTTCAGAATTCACCTTGCAGGAGGCGCCGGACATATCGACATTCCACTGCACCGAATCAAAGATGAAAAATTCAGGCTCGGGGCCGAAATAGGCAGTGTCGCCGATGCCGGTGCTCTTCAGATAAGCCTCAGCGCGCTTGGCAAGCGAACGCGGATCGCGGTCATAGCCCTTGCGATCATGCGGCTCGACCACATCGCAAGACAACACCAGCGTGGTTTCATCCATGAAGGGGTCGATGTAGGCGGTGGACGCATCCGGCATCAACAGCATGTCGGAGGCCTGAATGCCCTTCCAGCCCGCGATCGACGAGCCGTCGAAAGCGTGGCCGTCTTCGAATTTATCCGAGCCAAATGCCTTGACCGGCACGCCCACGTGCTGCTCCTTGCCGCGGGTGTCTGTGAAACGCAGATCAACGAATTTGACTTCGTGTTCTTTGATAAGACCGATGACGTCTTGCGGGGACATGCTTACTCCTGATGAATGTGACTGAAATCGAAATTTGATGCGTCTTGGCGCGGGGGCTTTTCAGCAGTTTCTGTGCCAGGGCCAATCAGCGCGGCCCACGATTGTGCCACAAGCTTTATGTAAAAATCGCGACAAAACTGCGTGCCCCAAGACAGGGCGACTTGCACCCTTATTGCACCAGATGAGTGCCCCCAAATTCGCGCCCTGGCGGCACCCAGATAGGCAAAAAAAGAGGAGCCATCACGCTCCTCTTTTGTTTTGATCAGCGGATTATTTCGCTGCCGGTTCTTTGAAGCTTGCGCCGGATTTATTGGCCATCAATACGATCGCACGGGCGATCTCGACATCTGCCAGATCAGGATTGCCACCGCGTGCCGGCATGGCGCCCTTGCCATTGATGGCATTCTTCACAAGCCCATCCAAGCCTTGCGACAGACGCGCACTCCAAGCCCCCTTGTCGCCCACCTTGGGCGCACCCGCCGCGCCAGAATCATGGCAGGCCGCACAGGCCGCGGTATAAACCTGCTCACCAGTGCGCGAACCCTTAGGCGCATCCGGCGCCCCCAGCTCCACCTTGGCCACCGGCGCAATCAGCTTGGCACTCGCCTCAGGCGTCGGCGCATTCTTGCGCCCCGACGTCACAATCTGGGATGCCACTGCAGCGATGCCGATAAACACCACAAAGGCGACGACCACCACTGCAATCAACTGACCGGGGGTCTTGATGAATGTTTCATGTTCCTGGGAGTTATCCGACATCTCGAGCCTCTGGGGACAAGTTAAAAAAGGCGCGATTATAACGGCTTTGCGCATACATCGGCACGCCTGCATGTCAAACCAAAATAGAGATGTCCCCTTGTTTGTGGGATCCAGTGTCAATGCTGTTCGTTTAAGACATCTCCCCCCATAAGTTTGATGCTCAGTCGTAAAGCAACCATCATGACGGACGAGGCTTAAACGAACAGCATTGGTCACATCTTACCTTTTGCCACCACCGACTACTTCCACTACGACCAAGCCGGCCGTCTGTGGCGCAGCAACGCCGGCGACGGCATCGACAAAATCGCCCTCTACGATCATCAGCAGGCTGTCTCACGCCGCGACCCCGCAGCGACCGTCATTCCCGCGCATGCGGGATTCCAGGTAGTGACCGTCATTCC
>JBEAUN010000051.1:0-9077 GCA_041161415.1 Pseudomonadota bacterium
TGCTGGCGCGCTCCTACGGCGCGCAGCGTAATTTCACCGCTGGCGCCAGCGCACTTGAAAAAGCCCTGGCGCTTTCGCCGGGCCACCCCGATCTGCTGGCCGATCTGGCCGACATGCTGGCAATGGCGCAAAACCGCAGCTTGGCCGGCCGCCCGCAAGCGCTGATCGAGGACGCGCTGAAAACCGACCCCACCCATCGCAAAGCGCTGGCCCTGGCTGCCACCGCCGCCATGCAGCAAGACAAGACATCGGTTGCGCTGCGCTACTGGGGCCGATTGCGCGATACCTTCCCGCCGGATGCAACGGATATCGCGCAGATCGATGCGGCGATCGCGAGTCTCACCAATACAACCCAACCGTCGCAGACAAAAACCCAAGCCAGCGTGTCGGGCACTGTGCGCGCCAGCACCGCACTCAAAGCGAAATTGAAGTCCGCCACGCTGCCGCCAGAAGCGAGCCTCTTTGTCGTGGCCAAGGCAGAAGGCGGCCCGCCAATGCCCGTGGCGGTAGCGAAATTCCCGGCCCAGGCGCTGCTCACCGGCGAGATCGCTTTCACGCTGGATGACAGCGCGGCGATGAGCCCGCAGCTTGTACTCTCTGCCCAGCGCAAGGTGAATATCGAAGCGCGCTTGTCTTTTGCCGGCACGGCGAATCGCTCACCGGATGACGTCTCGGTTCGGTTAAGCGACGTGTCGATCGGCGCACAAGGCCTCGCGCTGGTGCTGCCATGATCGCACCTTTGCTGGCGGTGGCAAACCTCGATCTTCATCGAGGCCGTCGCACGCTGGCCACCGGCATCCACTTCACCCTCGACCCCGGGCAATACATCGAGCTCTGCGGCGCCAATGGCAGCGGCAAGACCACCTTGCTGCGTCTGTTGGCAGGCCTGGGCGAAGCCAGCAAACACGCCACATTGCGCTTCGCTGAGGGTGTCGAGACTTTTCATTTCTCGGCCCGCCACGCCTTTCGCCCTGAGCTGTCGGTCGCAGCTCAGTTAATGTTTTCCATCTCGCTTTTCAATCGCGAGGTGCGCCCTGAAGAGTGCCAAGCGCTGCTGTCACGCGTGGGGCTGTCGAAACATCAGCGACAGCGGGTGGGCGCTTTGTCTGAAGGCCAGATTCGCCGCCTGATGCTGGCGGTGATGGCAGGCGCCAAGCGGCAGATTTGGTTGATCGACGAGCCACTCAATGCGCTGGATACCGAAGCCGTGGCGCTGCTGGGCACATTGATTAGCGAGCACCTCGCCCAAGGCGGTGCAGCCGTGGTGGCCACGCACCAGCCGCTCGATGAACGCCTGCCCGCGCTCGCCACACATCGCGCCGCGCGTGTGCGGCTGGGGCGGGACAGCACGCTGGTGAAAGAGGCCTGCCAAGCAGCGCCGCACATCGCGCGAGCCGCCCCCACACAAGGCGCCGGGCTTTTCTGGGTGCTGCGGCGCGAATGGGCGCTGCTTATCGCCCGGCCGCAAGATGCGCTGTGGCCGGCGGTGTTCCACTGGATGGTGGTGAGCTTGTTTCCCTTCGGGCTGGGCTCGGATTCCGCGCTGCTGGCACGCATTGGCCCCGGGGTGTTTTGGGTCAGTGCGCTGCTTGCCATGCTGCTTG
The DNA here is from genome assembly GCA_041161415.1 of Pseudomonadota bacterium. Taxonomy (GTDB): domain Bacteria; phylum Pseudomonadota; class Gammaproteobacteria; order Burkholderiales; family Rhodocyclaceae; genus JBEAUN01. The sequence goes on from JBEAUN010000051.1 coordinate 1,605, forward strand.
CCGGGCAGCGCATGGTGGCCGCCGATCATGAACACGGCGCACTCGATCAAATGATCAGCGCCGGCTTGGCGCCATCGCTCATCGCCGCCGGCAAGATGTGCCTGCAATTCATCGCCATTGGGCTACCGCTTTCGCTCGCCTCATTCCCGCTCGGTCTGCAATATGGGCTCAGTGGTGAAACGCTCGTGTTGCTCGCCGGCTCGATGGCATTGGGGCTCGTGAGCTTGTCGGCGTTAAGCGCGCTCTTTTCTGCACTCGGATTGATGGCGCGCCAAGCGCAGATTGCGGTGAGTATGGCGAGCCTGCCGTGTTTTGTGCCGGTGCTGATTTTCGGCAGCGCCGTGGCGCAAAGTGCCCAAGCCGGCCTTTCCGCAGAAGCACCGCTCATGGTGTTGGCGGCGCTGGCGGTGTTGTCAGTGATTGCCCTGCCGGTAGTGGCTGCGCGCGTGCTGATGCTGGCGGTGGATTAAGGCGCCTCTGCCCGCACTTGAAGCACAGCAATCATACCGCCACCAGGAACATGGCTTTCGCATTCCTCATGCTACGCGCCCATCGCGATGATGCTTGCTGCTGCCTTGATGCAGAGGAACCAAATCATGGCCTGGCTGACCGAAGCCGACCTAACGGCCCTTGAACATCTGCCATGACATCTTCTCTTCATCTGGGCGGCCCAGCCCGATCAGGGCCGGCTCACACCCTTGAATCCAACCAAACAGGTGAGAATCAGCAAGGCTCCTCGACGGTGGCGAGCAACAACCCAGCTGCGCCCAATACGACACACTTCGTCTGGGTCGGCAAGGACATTCCCGCCGAAGACCTTCTAACCGCCGGTCACTTCTCGGCGAGGGGCGGCAATACACAACTCTGGACTGACCGACCATCCGCCCCGGTCAGGGTGCTCGCGAGTTTGCACAATTCATCGGCCGGATCGATCGACACTTCCATTGCGATGACATTTCAAGGTCAAGCGCTCACCGTTTCAAAAAGCGAACACCGTGCCGCCGACGAACGAGCGAAGCGTTGGGCGCTGAACATTCGTCGGGCTGATGATGCCTTCACGCATAACAACATGCCCAAAGACTTACGTCTTCGGCTCGACAGCATTCAGGCCCGCGAGGGTGTGGGGCTGGGCAACCCTGGTCGCCGGTCCGATGTCATTCGCGTGGCCGCGCTCAGCAGCGACGGCGGGGTTTATATGGACTTCGACCGCGCCGAATATTTACGTGTTTCCGTTTCGCCGCTTGATGGCGCCTCCAAGCCCGAAGCCACCCCATATCCCGCAATCGCAGGCGACATTCATACCCCAAACGGTTTTGTCTGCGCGCAGCTCAACTTCCCCACGATGCCTCAGTGGTTCAACAACGATATTTTGGCGGGGCCGGCTGGGTCACGCGGGTTCGTGCGATATGGCCAGCGTATAGACGCGGCTTATCGCATGATGGACCACACAAAGGACCTGATGGCGGCGCTGTCAGATGAAAATCAAGCGCGGTATTTGGATGCGAAAGCTCAATTGATGGAAACCGAAAAATTCGGCTTCCATTGGCCACCCATGTCACTTTACGCCCACACCCTCGTTCATCAAGGTTTTGAAGAAGCCATTCAGGACCAACCCTCGGCTGAGATATCACGCCCCTCGCCTCCCAGCACCCTCAACGATCAAATGCGCGGTGCATTGATTGTTAATTCAGCACTGGGAACGCCCGACTGGCAACCCGAAAAACTCCACACGTGGCTTACCTTTGCAGCAACCGGGCCGGGAGCACTGCATCACACGGCGATGCAACTGACCGGCGCCCGGTTTCCTTTAGCTGATGATTTTAAGAATAACGAGGGCATCGCCAAACGCTTTTCTGTCAGGCTAATCGAGCTCTTCAATCCACCTGCCCGGGGGAGTTGGCATAACCCGCAAAAGCCAACCAGCTTCGACGACTGACTGACACTCCATCGATGAGGCGACTACACAGTCGCTCCAAAGAAAACGGGCCGCAGCACCCTCACAAGGCCGGGAAAGCACAGCTTACCCGGCCTGTGTGTTATCACACCACGTTGCTGGGATCGCGCCGCTTCCTGGCGACAAGCATCATGCCCGCCAACACCAACGCAAGGCTGCCCGGCTCCGGCACGGGAATAGGATTGGCAAGCCCTGGCAGTACGAACACCTGCTCATAGCCATTGTTGAGATCACGACCGATGCAATTCGCAGAGCCTTCCACGCCTGCAGCCGGGTCACACCCCAGACGCAAATCCATGTAGAAATCGGTGTAACCCATCCCGCCGGCCGCGAGAATCAAATCCAGCTCGGGCACATCGATCGCATACGCCGCCTGATTGGCGCCCAGGTTGTGATTGATCGGGCCGTAAAGATGCGGTGACGAGCACGACACCCCGGCGAAGAGCCCATTCAGACACAGCTCGCCGCCAGAAAACACATAATCAGTCGCGGTGTTGTTACCCGCCAAGGGCCCCGCACCCGTGGAGGTGTAGAGCGAGGGATCGCCATTGACGGTACCGCCGCCACCCTCGGTGATCAGCGCGTACGGCTCGCCTTGATTGGTGAGATCGAAATACAGCGTGGGCAGCCCCGTGCCGGTGAGCGTAATCTGCGCCCAGGCAGCGAGATTTTGATTGGTGGAAGCGCCGCTGTTGACCTGATTGTTGTTGAATAAAAAAATCGGCGCATAGCCATTCAAATAAGTGAGCAGTGCTGAGACTGTGCTGTGCCACACCCCGGAGAAAAAATTACTGCCCGAGCCCCCGTTAGGCGTCGCCATGGCGTTATCCATGCCGGCGAAATTGGTGGTTTCATCCACACCGGAGGACCCGGTGGCGATCACGATGGTGTCTTTGATCGACCCGGGGCTGGAATCCACAAAAAAAGGATTGCCCGGCCCGGTGCCACCGCCGTAGAGAAAATCGTATTTGAATGCTGAAGAGGGCAGAGAATAGGAATTGGCATCGCCATAGGTGCCGTAATTTTCCCCCACCAGATTCAACACCGCATGGGCCTTGGCTGAACACAACGCGCCCGCCAAAAGCATCCCGATCAATGCACCACGTTTGCTTCTCATCGATTGCTCTCCCGATCAAATTCCAAATTCCCGCGCGAAGGCGCGGTCTGGGAGGAAAAGCAATCCGCAGGCCAGTCAATGCGAATTTACAAGGGTTTCTCGCAATATGGCGCGGTTGCTGGGTTTCCAGCCCGCGCCGGACATGACAATGGCAAACGCCAAAATCGGGGTGTAAAAATTTCCGACACCCCGGCGGCGATCACGCCGGGCTTACAGCTCAACCTGCGTGCCAAATTCCACGACACGATTGACCGGGATCTTGAAGTAATCCGCCGCGCTACCGGCGTTGCGATAGAGCACGATAAAAAGCTTCTCGCGCCACAAGGCCATCTCGGGTTTGATCTTGGGAATCAGCGTCTCGCGGCCCAGGAAAAAAGTGGTGTCCATCATCTCGAAAGCGAGCCCCTTTTCCGCGGCTAACGCCAGCGCGCGCGGCACATCGGGTTCGTCCTTGAAGCCGTAGTGGAGCGCCAGCTTGAAGAAGCCATAATCGAGCGACTCAATCACCACGCGATCTTGCTCAGACACGAAGGGCACATCGTGGGCGACCACGGTCAGCAAGACCACCCGCTCATGCAGCACCTTGTTATGCAGCAGGTTATGTAGCAATGCCCGCGGCACGCCCTCGGGGTTGGTGGTCATGAAAATCGCCGTGCCGGGCACATGATGCGGCGGGCTGTGAAACAGCGAGGTGATGAAAAGATCCAGCGGCATGGTGTCGGCCTTCATGCGCTCGGCCAACAGCGCGCGACCGCGGCGCCAGGTGAGCATGGCGATGAAGATGAGCGCAGCCAGCACCAGTGGGAACCAGCCACCATCCATCACCTTGGTGGCGCAGGAGGCGAAGAAGGCGATATCCACCACGATCATGCCAACCAGAAACACATAGGCCATCGCCCCCCAGCCCCAGATATTGCGCATCACCAAAAAGGCCAGCACGGTGCAGATTACCGCAGTACCGGTGACAGCAATGCCGTAGGCGGAAGCCAGATTACCCGAGCTTCTAAAGCCCAGCACCAGACCAATCACCACCGCGAGCATCAGCCAATTCACCCCCGGCATGTAAATCTGGCCCGCAGATTCGCTCGAGGTGTGGCTGACCATAAAGCGCGGTAAGAGTCCAAGTTGCATCGCCTGCCGGGTGACGGAAAACGCCCCTGAAATCACCGCCTGCGAAGCGATCACGGTGGCACAGGTGGCCAGCGCGATCATGGGGTAGAGCAGAAACTCGGGCACCAGGAAATAAAAGGGGTTCTTGACCGCGGCAGGCTCGGCCAGCAACAGCGCGCCCTGGCCGAAATAGTTAAGCACCAGGGCCGGCAGCACAAAGCCAAACCACGCCGCGCGGATGGGCTTCGCGCCAAAATGCCCCATGTCGGCGTAGATCGCCTCGGCGCCAGTGATCGCCAGCACCACGGCACCGAGCGCGAGAAACGCATGGGCGCCTTCATTGAGGCAAAACTGCAAGGCATACCAAGGGTTGATCGCCGCCAGCACCGCCGGGTTTTTCAGCACTTGCAAGCCGCCCAGCACCGCCAGGGCGGAAAACCAGACCATCATCACCGGGCCGAACAGCGCGCCCACGCTCGCCGTGCCGCGCCGCTGCAACAGAAAAAGCCCCACCAGCACAGTGAGCGTGAGCGGGATCACAAAGGGATGCAAAGCCGGCGCGGCGAGCTCCAGGCCTTCGATCGCAGACAACACCGAAATCGCCGGTGTGACCACGCCATCGCCATAAAAAAGCGCAGTGCCAATAATCGCCAGCACCGTGATCAGCCAGGCGCGACGCGGCGCGTTCTCGGCTGTGCGCAAGGCCAGCGCCATCAGCGCCATCTGCCCGCCCTCGCCGCGATTATCAGCGCGCAGCAAGAGCACCACGTATTTCAAGGACACCACCAAAATCAGCGACCAGAACACCATCGACAAAACGCCCAGGACATTGTCATGATGCAGCGCCACGCCGTGTGAGCTGGAGAACAACTCTTTCATGGTGTAAAGCGGGCTGGTGCCGATATCGCCATACACCACCCCGACCGCGCCGAGCGACAGCGCCATCAGGCTGCCGCGATGAGGGTGCGCTGCGGCGGCGTCATCATTGCGTGGTGTGACCATAAAAACTCCTCTGCTTGCTGGCGCGCATTTTAACGCTTCGGGCGGCTTTTGAGTCCTCGATATTCAACCAAGCTCGCATCCCGCCTCAGGTTCCAGCGAATTTAGCCAGGGCAAGTGAGTTTTTTTGGTTTTACCTGACACCCCCTTCTCTTGTCTCACCGGGAATCTCTAAAACCTCAGATTAACTTATTGACTATTCGGCAAGACGTCGTCTTTGAAAGCAGGGAAAAGATGCTATCGCTCCGGGTGTTTCCGGAGCCGCAAAGCCCGAGATGAGGCCCTTCCCCAATGGCTGACGGCATCGACCCGAGCAAAAACTGAAAGGTGACCAAGACGGCACAAAGCCAAGGCCTCACCGACACCCCAGGACGCCCTCACCTGTGAGCTACCAGGGAGTGGGACGAGGAATCATTTTCCGGCGCAGACCGTGGAATTTTCAAAATCGCTTGTGCCGCGACAGCGAGTTCCTCCCATTTGGTATCGGAAATACCCAGCAGAGCCAAAGCAGCCTCGATGCTTGACATTGGAATTTCCGCGCTGAAGGAAAGTCCTGGACGCAAAGATTTAGTGAGTGCGCGGCTCAAAAGAACCACGGCGGCAGTATTCCCAAAGGTGGCTTCGCGACCCTGCGAGACCCTCGGGAGGTCGCTCAGCACATCGCAAAAAACTTTTGGAATACCGAGTTTATTCATCGCCAGCACGGAAAGTTCGACCAAGTCCGGTTGAGTCGAGCCGTCAGCGGGGAGCGTGAGTTTTGGAATCTCCATATGAGCCTCCGCCAAACTCATTACAAAGATTTCGCCCAAGTAAGACAAACACACTGGAAGGTTGGCGCCGACTTCATCAAACGGGGGGACGCAGCAGGCGTCAAACAGCCCCGATATTCTCCCCGCAAGCCGGGCCTCGCGCCATACCGAGCGGCTGAGACGGTTGGCGCGAGCGATCCGGCCCAGTGCGTGGTCGATCAGAAAATCATCGGCGATTCTTCTGGCCTGTGTTACGCCTATGCGCAACAGGCACTCGTAAATCCCCAGTCCGGGGCCGACACTGCACCGGGAATAGGTCGCGGAGTTTGCCACGCGCAACACCCGTGCAAGCAAGAAAGGCTCGCTCTCGATGGCGCTTAGCAGCAGCGGATAGATCGCATCGTCGTCACGGCAGGATTGAACGGCGATGAGCTCCGCACTGAAAGATTCAATCCTGGTATTCGCCAGTGCGCCAAGGATGCGCGTTTCATCGATTGATGCCATTCTCGTCCCCCTCCGGGTTCTCTGGGCGAGCCTTCGACCGTTAGAGCACCCGCCTGCTGAGCTTTCAGTATTTTGGAGGGGATACAAGTTTCCTTGGTCAGATCAATGGTCCCGTTGAGCGAGCGATAAGGCCCTTCAACAATCGAGGTCAGGATTCTCGATGGCCTTTAACAATCTGCAGCATTTGCACGAAAATCTTGAGGTTACCCGCCAGCAGGTTACCTGCTTTTCATTCACCACGGCTCGCCACGAAATCGCTCAACAGCCCACCTGCTTCGCTGAAATAGAAATCAACATGGGCGAATTAGCGATAGGTAAAGCCGCTGCTGGCGGTAGAGAGCTTGTTGTGGTTCCGGTCGAACACCGAGTCACTTTGGGATATCAAAAACGGGCGGGATCGGGGATTGATTGTTGCCAGATTTCACGTGTTTTTCGGGGGCGATTTTTTCGCTTTTTGACCCGACTTTTGGGGTTCGGTATGAGAAAAGCATAACAGCCAAGACTTGCTCCGACATTTTGGCTATTCCTGGTTAGCCAATAGAAACCGGTTTTTAAGCCACGCTGCAGCCAAATCCACCGCCCTGCGCGCATCATCAAACAGCCCGCCCAGAGGGAAAAAGCCATGAATCATGCCGGGGAATTCGTGGTGTTCCACTGCCACGCCACTGCGCATCAATCGCGCCACACAGGCCTTCACATCGTCGATCAGCGGATCGTATTCCGCACTGATCACCAAGGCCGGTGGCAGCGCGCTGAAATCCGGCGCGAGCAAGGGGCTCGCGCGCCAATCCAGCATGTCTTGGGGCGAGGTGAGGTAAAGGGACTGAAAGTGTGCGATCACCGCCGCGGTGAGCAGATGGTCTTCGGCAAACACCCGACGAGAAGGCGAGTGCGCACGCTGATCGCACATTGGGTAGATCAATAGCTGGCCGATGGGCTTGGGGCCTAATGATTCCACCAGCGTGAGCGCCGCCACCAAGGCCAGATTGCCCCCGGCGCTATCACCGCCCACCACCACGCGGCTGACATCTAAACGAAGT
>JBEAUN010000068.1:0-2685 GCA_041161415.1 Pseudomonadota bacterium
AAGCTGTCGGTTCTGCTGGAGCCTGCAATAGCTGATCCCCCCAGGGGTGATCACGACATAACAAAGGGATACGCAGAGCCTGCCACACGGACAGCCAAACACCAAAGGAGAGAAGCATGGGAAATACACTCAGTAGATTGAACCCGGTTCGTAGCCTCGAGATGGCGTCTTACCAGAGATTTAATGAGGGCAGAAAAGATGTGTTCTGGTCGACCGATCGCAGTGTCGATGGCCATGTTAATTTAACATCGCATTTCTTGGGTCTCATGGGCGAGAGCTCACCCGGACTCAATCTCTTAGTGCGCGATGGATCGGACGCCGCTCGGGCTATCAATGAGGCACTGGCAGCATTTCATGGCGACAACAATCTTGCGACCGCATGGAAAGAAATCATGGTGGATGGGCGTCGTGTTGAGGGCGTGAAGCATCTGCATACGCTGGTGACGCTGGGCGCGCTTGACCTCAATCACCCATGGAATCCGGAGAACTCCCTGCTGCATGATATGGCGCGCAATGGGGGGGCGACGTCACAGGATCCTAACTGGGACCTCGACAATCGTTTCAAGTGGCTAAGAGATGCGGGGGTAGATATGAATCTCTCCTGCAATGGGAGTACGCCGCTGCATGCCGCAGTCGACGCAGGAAATTTCTCTGCCGTGGAAGCGCTCCTCGCTGCGGACGCAGACCCGGGGAGGCTTGATGCAAGTGGGCACACTCCGCTTGATATCGCGCGTCGCCGTCAAGAGCAACTGAGCGGCGACCCGGAGGCGGGGGGCTTGCGTACGGCTCAGGAGATCGTGGGGTCCTTACAGGTGTTCGCCGCCGTACCCCCTGATCAACCCACCGCACCAGTTGCTGGCGACAAGTGGGGGGCGTTGGCAGCGAAACTGTCGACCGCTTCCGGTTTGGCTTTGACAGGGCTCGGATTAGGCGCGCTATTGGGTGGATGGAAATCTGGCCGCCAGTTTGCCTCGTCGATCGATTCACTGGAACAAGCGCAATTGAAGAAAGCCGAAGAAATCGCGGCCACCGATTCTGCTTTAGTGGCCGCCATGTCCAATAGCTCGGCTGCACAAGTAGGGCCAATCGCCAACATCACGCTCGAGGAGGCCAAGGAGACGCTCGAAAACTGCTTAAGAGCGGAAAAACTGGAGGACTTTTTTGAGGGGGGCTGGAATCCGGGGGGCGAAAATTTCCGCGAGCCTGCTTCGAAACTCGGTGATCTGGAGGCGCCGATTGGAAATAGGCAACCACCAAACCTCGTTCACAAACCGGAGGTTATTGATCTTGGCGCGATCGGCGGTGCTATCAGCACACCCCCAAGTCCGCAAGACGATGATATCCGCCAGATTGGCGACAAGCTTCGCGATGGGATCGGCGGTGCCATCAGCACGTCCCCCAGTCCGAAAGACGATGATATCCGCCAGATTGGCGACAAGCTTCGCGATGGGATCTCGGACCCTCTGTCCCAAGCGCGGGGTGACGAAGAAGATTTTCCCTGCCGCAATGAATTCCTCCAGTGGCAGGTAGCTTTATCGGCCCTTTATAACAAGCCGGCCGCTGTTGGGGTGTCCAATTTGCGGAGTGAATATCTCAACGGAACGCGCGATACGGCGCGCATATCGGGCGGACTGGCTGGAGGCGGCTTACTCTTACTCTCAGCGACCTTCGGTGCTCTGATGGCAAGGAAGCTCAAGGCCTCGAAATCCCGCGCGCAGTCTGCCAGTTCACAGTGACCATGTAACGCCCAGGCGGGCACTCAGCGGCCCGCCTGCTGGTGCGTGAGCAGATCGCGCTGGGTCGATACAGTTACTGAGATTGCGCGAGGCGCTTGTGTCAAGCCGTGAATGGGCTGAGAAGCTCGATGCGCTGGAGCAGCGAACGGCGTTGTTGTCCTTGAAGCATGAAACTTTTGCCAGCAATACGCGGGGGCAGTTGAAGCAGATTTTTGAGGCGCTGCGGCAGTTGATGACACCGCCTGATACGCCCAGGAAAGCCATCGGCTTCGTGCAGGAGGATGAGAGCAGGAAGTAGCCCGCCGAGCGTTTTTTTACCCTTAGCCGCTACCCGCCGACTCGGCGGGTGGGGGCGTTTTTTTATAAAAGTACAACAGGGAATAAAGATTGGTGTGGGCGGCTGAATCAGGCCACGCTTGGGCGCTTGCAGGGACTCACGGTTGCGGGGCAGCGGTTATGCCGAGAATACGCGTGAGTTCGGCAACCATTTCGGTGCGATCTGTTTCGCCAAGATTTGAGACGATGATGTAATTGCCTTGATCCAGATAAACGTCACACATTTCTCTCACCATGTCGCCAACCCAAGGTGGCATTTTGTCCAACAGCCCTGGGTCCTGGTACTGAACGATGCGTGAGGCCACGGCAAGCGCGAGATAATATCGGAGAAACTCCGCATCCTCTCCCTCGAGAAACTCCTTACGGAGCATCTCAATCTCTGAGTCAGGTGTTGTCATATCATTTTTTTCCATTCGCCTGATCACGGAAACGCTGCAACCACCAGTCCCCCGTCACGTTTGCGGGGCAGCGGTTATGCCGAGAATAAGCGTGAGTTCGGCAACCATGGGGGTGTGGTCAACTTCGCCAAGGTTGGAAACAATTCTGTAGTGCCCGTGTTCGAGATATACCTGGCAGATTTCTCGAACCATGTCACCGACCCAGTCGGGCATCT